>VGML01000005.1 GCA_016866415.1 Bacteroidota bacterium
CCAACGACCAATTTCGCTCAATTGATGGAAATGGTGGCTTTGGTTTCACCAGATTTACGTGTTCGATTCAGCACATCGCATCCTAAAGACATGACGGATGACGTTCTTGAAACAATGGCTAAATACGAAAATATCTGCCCGTATATTCATTTACCAGTTCAATCTGGACATACGGACGTCTTGTATCGCATGAATCGCGGATATACACGTGAGTGGTATCTCGACCGAATTGCAGCAATTAAACGAATTATTCCTGATTGTGCGATTTCAACGGATATCATTACAGGTTTCTGCGGCGAAACGGAAGAAGAACACCAGGACACACTTTCTTTAATGGACGAAGTTCAATATGATTTCGCCTACATGTTCAAATATTCAGAACGGCCAAAAACATTGGCAGAACGTAAATTTGAGGATGATGTTGCTGAGGAAGTTAAAGGACGAAGATTAAACGAGGTGATTGAAAAACAATTGAAATCTTCACTTTTATCGAATCAACGTCAAATTGGAACGACTCAAAAAGTATTGATTGAAGGTCCATCAAAACGCTCAGAGGAGCATTATTGTGGAAGAACAGGGAGAAATTCAATGGCAGTATTTCCTAACAATAATTTCCACAAAGGACAATATGTTATGGTGAAAATCAACGATTGCACCTCTGCAACGCTATTGGGAGAAGTTGTTTCAGTTCTATAAATTACAAACCATGAATGTTCTGCAAGTCAAACAACGTTTCGGGATAATTGGAAATGCTCCATTACTAAATCGCGCTCTTGAAGTAGCTATTCAGGTCGCTCCTACGGATATTTCTGTTTTGGTCACAGGAGAAAGTGGAACGGGAAAAGAAATTATTCCGCAAGTAATTCATCATTTGGGTAAGCGTAAACACGGCGCATACATTGCTGTCAATTGTGGAGCAATTCCAGAAGGAACTATCGATTCAGAATTATTTGGACACGAAAAAGGTTCGTTTACGGGAGCAGCGGGAAGTCGTCAAGGTTATTTCGAAGTTGCGAACGGAGGAACAATCTTTTTGGATGAAGTTGCCGAATTACCCATGCAAACGCAGGTTAGATTACTTCGTGTTTTGGAAACTGGAGAATTCATTCGAGTCGGATCATCCAAAGCGATAAAAACAAATGTGCGAGTTGTAGCTGCAACCAATGAAAATATGCAACAAGCAATCGCATCTGGGAAATTCAGAGAGGATTTATTTTACCGCTTGAATACAGTTCCTATTTCTCTTCCAGCTTTGAGAAGTCGCCAAGAAGATATTCATTTGATTTTCAGAAAATTTGCCCACGACTTCGCAGAAAAATATCGGATGCCTGCCATCAAATTAACTGAAGATGCTGTTGACGTTTTACAATCCTATCCATGGCCTGGAAATGTGCGTCAATTGAAAAATTTAGTTGAGCAACTATCCGTTATTGAAACAAAACGCGAAATAGATGGATTTATGTTGTCTTCTTATCTTCCTCAACCAAATGAGAAAGTAACGGCGTTAGTTGGGGCTAACAATTCGGATAGTTTTTCCGAACGCGAGTTGATGTATAAATTCTTGTTCGATATGAAGAAGGATTTGACTGAATTGAAAAAATTGGTGATTGATGTGATTGGACAAGGCTTGACGACGCCGTTGAATACAGATCAAAATGAGGTTCTGAATCGAATTTATCAAGAAGTAAATGAAACAAACGCATTGATTCCGAGGGTTCTTCCAGCACCAACTGTCGAATCCAATTACCAAATAAAAAGTGCTGATTCCTTTGAGGTTCACGAAGAAGTTGAAGAATCATTATCGCTTGAGGATCGTGAAAAAGAACTCATTAGAAAAGCGTTGGATAAACATCGTGGAAAACGAAAATACGCTGCCAACGAACTAGGAATTTCTGAACGGACGTTGTATCGAAAAATCAAGGAATATAATCTAACTGATTTATGAGAATTTTTCTTTTTGCGTTGATTTCATTTTTACTTTCAGCTTGCTGGCCCTCAAGTATTTCATTTAAAGATACAGGATCGATGCCTGAAGAATGGAAAACATTTTCGGTTAAAACATTGGATAATAATGCCGCGAATTGTCCCTTGAGTTACTCCCCTTTATTAACGGAACAAATAAAAGACGGAATCCAAAACAACACCAGATTATTGCTCAATACGCAAATCGGAAAGGGAGAAGTGAACATTGAAGGAAATATCAGTTCATTCAATGTTGCGCCTTTAGCTATTCAAGGAAACGATAACGCATCTAAAAACCGATTGACCATTTCTGTTCAATTTACAATAAATACCACCAAACCAAAGGAAGAAAGTTTTAATTTAGCCTCGACTCGTTTTGCAGATTTCGATGCTTCAGTTAATTTGTCTTCGATTGAATCCAAACTTCTAGAGGAAATCAACGAGCAAATCGTGCAAGACGTGATCAATAAACTTTTGAGTAACTGGTAATGTTAAATAGTGATTACATTCATTTGAAAATTAAAGATCCTGAAACTTGTTCTTCGGAGGATGCAGGCAATTACAAAGAATTGATTGAACTTTACCCCTATGCTTCTACGTTTTCAATTTTATACTTAAAATCGCTTGCCAATTCAGGTGATATCCGTTTGGAAAATGAACTTGAGAAATTCGCTTTTCGCATCAATGATCGAAGTGTTCTTTACAAATTGATCCATACACAACATTCTGAACCTATTTCAACAGAGGAAAAAGTTAAGGAAATTATTTCAGAAGTAAGAGTAGTGGAATCTTCAAACACTATTGAAAAATTGGAAGAAGAGGAAATCAACGTTATTTCAGAACCAATTAAATCTGAACCTGAAGAAATCGTTGATATTCAAGAGATTGAACCAATTGAAGCGGATGAACACGTTGCTGAACAAGACGAATTAGATAAACTAATAACATCTGCTGCTATCGCTTCCACTTTTGTAGAGAAAGAATTGGAATCGCTTCCAGAGATTAAACAGGAAGTTGAAATCACCGAAATAATTGAGGAAAAAGAAAAACCTGAAACAATTCAAAAAACAATTTCCGTTGAGGAAAAGATTGAAAATTCTTCCCCAAAATCATTTACGGATTGGCTAAAGGCATCAACAAATTCAATTCAACAAGAAATTGAAAAGGAGCTTGAAGAAGAGCGTAAACCGGAATACTACACGTATGAAAAACCGAAAAAGGAATTCTTCTCTCCTAGCAAAAAAGCAAAGGAAAGTTTAGACGAAAACAAAATGCCTGTGAGTGAAACATTAGCTAAAATTTTTGCTTTACAAGGTAATTTTTCGAAGGCAATTTATGTTTATGAACAATTAATCTTGATTTTTCCCGAAAAAAAGCCTTTCTTTGCAACCCAAATTAAAAATTTAAAGAAAAAACTTAATCCTTAGTTATGGAACTTATACTTTCAATTCTAGTCATTTTAGCCTGTATCCTATTAATTTTTGTGGTATACATTCAAAACCCCAAAGGTGGAGGTTTAAGTTCGGATTTCGGTTCCGCTGCTCAATTGGGTGGAGTGCAGAAAACCAATGAGTTTATCGATAAATTAACATGGTCTTTAGCTGGATCAATTGCTGTAATTAGTTTATTATTGACGTTGCGTCAGCCAAAACCTTCAAAGCCGCTTGTTCAACCTAAGAAAACGGAACAAACCCAAAATCCGAATCAAACGCCAAATCAAAAACAAAATCCGACCAACGGTAAATAGAATAAAAAGATTCTAATGCACATGTAGTGTCAGTATGTCATTCATTCTGACACTTTTTTTATAGAAAAAATATTAAAAAAATGAAAATTTGTCTCAATTCTTAAATGGCACGAAGTTCGACGAATCGAGAGAAAATTAGTTCTAATTTATAAAAATATGTCAGTAAAATTTAAACCTTTGGCAGACAGAGTTCTGATAGAACCAGCGCCAGCAGAACAAAAAACGGCTAGTGGAATCATTATTCCTGACACAGCAAAAGAAAAACCATTGAAAGGAACTGTTATCGCAGCAGGACCAGGAAAAAAAGACGAACCTATGTCTGTAAAAAAAGGAGATTCAGTTCTTTACGGACAATACTCCGGAACAGAAATTAAAATCGATGGGAATAACTTTCTGATTATGAGAGAATCAGATATTTACGGAATTTTTTAATCAAAATTTTTAAACTTAATAAAAATGGCAAAAGATATCTTTTTTGATGTAGAGGCAAGAGAAAAGTTAAAAAAAGGAGTTGATTCATTGGCTGATGCGGTGAAGGTAACTTTAGGTCCTAAAGGACGAAACGTTGTTATCGGTAAAAAATTCGGGGCGCCACACGTAACCAAGGATGGTGTTACTGTTGCGAAAGAAATCGAATTGAAAGATCCAATTGAAAATATGGGTGCCCAAATGGTGAAAGAAGTAGCCTCCAAAACAGCAGATATTGCAGGTGATGGAACCACAACCGCAACAGTATTAGCTCAAGCAATTGTTAGTGCTGGGCTTAAGAACGTAGCAGCTGGTGCAAATCCTATGGATTTGAAAAGAGGAATTGATAAAGCAGTTGCCGAAGTAGTTAAGAATTTAAAGAAAATTTCGAAAGAAGTTGGCTCAGACAATTCCAAAATCAAACAAATTGCATCGATTTCAGCTAACAACGACGAAACAATTGGAGCACTTATCGCAGAAGCAATGAAAGTTGTAGGAAACGATGGCGTTATCACTGTGGAAGAAGCAAAAGGAACAGAAACCGAAGTTAAAACAGTGGAAGGAATGCAATTCGATAGAGGTTATTTATCTCCTTACTTTGTAACGAATACAGAGAAAATGATCACAGAAATGGAAAATCCATTGATTTTGATCTGTGAGAAAAAAATCTCAAGCATGAAGGAATTACTTCCAGTTTTGGAACCAGTTGTTCAGGCTGGAAAAGGCTTAGTAATCATAGCTGAAGACGTTGATGGTGAAGCACTTGGAACATTGGTTGTTAACCGATTAAGAGGTTCTTTGAAGGTTGCTGCCGTGAAAGCTCCGGGTTTCGGTGACCGAAGAAAAGCTATGTTGGAAGACATCGCAATCTTAACAGGTGGACAAGTTATTTCTGAAGAGCGTGGAATGACTTTGGAGAATGTAACAATGGACATGCTTGGAACAGCTGCAAAAATCGAAATTGATAAGGACAACACAACCATTATTAACGGAAAAGGCAAGAAATCTGATATTACAGCACGCGTTGGACAAATCAAAGCACAAATCGAAACAACAACGTCGGATTACGACAGAGAAAAACTTCAAGAAAGATTGGCGAAATTAGCCGGTGGAGTTGCTGTTCTTTATGTAGGCGCTCCAACTGAAATGGAGATGAAAGAGAAAAAAGACCGCGTTGACGATGCATTAGCTGCAACAAGAGCTGCCGTTGAGGAAGGCATCGTTCCAGGAGGTGGTGTTGCGTTGATTCGAGCAATTGAAACATTAGACAAACTGAAAGGTGAAAACGAAGATGAAGTTACGGGTATCGCAATTGTAAAACGTGCAGCTGAAGAGCCGTTGCGTCAAATCATTGCAAACGCAGGTGGTGAAGGAGCAGTAATAGTTCAAAAAGTAAGAGAAGGAAAAGAAGACTTCGGTTATAACGCAAGAACAGAAACCTATGAGAAGCTTTATAAGGCGGGTGTAATTGACCCAACCAAAGTAACTCGAATCGCTGTTGAGAACGCTGCTTCAATTGCTTCGATGTTATTGACAACAGAATGCGTTATCGCAGATCAACCGGAGGAATCTAACCCGGCTGCTGCCATGGCAGGAATGGGTGGAGGAATGCCTGGAATGATGTAGGATTTACAAGAGTTCGCTTCGGTGAACTCTTTTCCATTTTCTTCTTCCCGATTCATTCGGATAGCGGAAAGTGTCATTATAACCAAGGTCGTCGAAAGACGGCCTTTTTTGTGTTTATTAAAATCTTAAATTTGTTTTATGTGCTATAGTAATTCTTCGACCTCAACGAATATTGACCTTTCCAATCGGTATAGGAAAACCATTGACTCGATTCCTGAACAAACTATTTATTATGCAAGTGGATTTAATTTCCCAACTTGGCGCGTAATAACAAATAACGATAACGTGCAACTTATGAAATGGGGGTTGATTCCGAATTGGTTTAAAGAAAATGATACGAGTGAAATCGCACGGAATACATTAAATGCTCGAACAGAGAGTATTCACGAAAAAGCTTCATTCAAATCTCTTATTAAAAACGGGCGTTGCATCATTCCGTCAACTGGATTTTTTGAATGGAAACATGAAAATAAAAACAAAATACCTTATTTTATTTTCCCAAAAAATGATAATGTTTTTTCGATGGCAGGTCTGTTTGACCAATGGGATAATCCAAATACAAAAGAGACAATTACAACTTTCTCGATCTTGACTTGTGAAGCTAATGCTTTTATGTCGGAGATTCACAACGTAAAAAAAAGAATGCCCGTTATCTTATCCTCAAATAATGAGCGCAATTGGCTCAAAGGTGAAGGTGTAATAGAAGATTACTTGAAAGAATTGAACAATGAAATGGGAGCGCATCAAGTTGATTCGAGAATTCTAAAGCAAAAAAATCCAAATATTTTGGAAGCTCAATTGCCATTCGAGCCAAAGAACATTCAACAAACTTTGTTTTAAGTAAAAATTATGGTATCTTTTTTGTTAAAATGAATTTCTAATTTTGAAAAACTAATTGATCATTGATGCTTAAATTCATTCCTTTCCTTTTCTTCATTCTATTCAGTTTATCTTCTTGCATCGAAATCGTTGATGATTTATCATTAAAAAGTGATGGATCTGGAACTTTTAAATACACTGTTAATCTAAGTTCTAGTAAAATAAAGGTGAACTCAATACTAGCATTGGATAGCATAGATGGAAAAAGAGTTCCAAACATCGATGAAATTAGACAAAAAATAGAGCAATTTGTAAAAACATTAGATGCACAATATGGAATTTCGAACGTCAAAGTAGAAGAAAACTATACGGATTTCATCTTTAAATTTCAATGTGATTTCACAAGTGTTTTAACGCTGCAAGA
This sequence comes from Bacteroidota bacterium, assembly GCA_016866415.1. Taxonomy (GTDB): domain Bacteria; phylum Bacteroidota; class Bacteroidia; order Flavobacteriales_D; family Crocinitomicaceae; genus UBA952. Next base: position 7,047 of record VGML01000005.1, read on the forward strand.
TGGTTTAAAACAATCAATCTTCATTTTATCTAAAGAAAAATCTATCCCTCAACTTGATCACAATTGGTTGTCTTGGGACGGCAATAAATTGGTTCGTTCAATTCCGGAAATTACTGGTAAAAAGATTAATGAGATTAATAATTCGGATATAGAGCTTTTGAAAAAAGGTTCTTACACATCAATAACTCGTTTTGACAAGACCATTGACAAATTTGAAAATCAAGCGGCTCAACTTTCCAAAAGTAAGATGGCTGTAATGGTTAAAACTGATACGTATCGTTTAAAAGAAAATCAAGATATTCTTGAAAATACAATCTATTTAGGTTTAAGTAAAAACTAACGAGATTATTCGTAACTTCGCCTCACTGACTCGCCGATGAAATTTAAGTCTTTGTTTTTGATAGCTTTAATTTTCAATTTGAGCATTTTATTTTCTCAAACTTCCGAATACCTGATACCAAAAGATGCAGTTACGGTATTTAGTATCAACAACATTAGTCTGCTGCAGAAAGTTTCGGTCGATGAACTTATTTCCTATGATTTCATGGAAGAAGTTCATCAAGAATTATTTGATGGCTCTACCACAGGCAAAACACTGAAAGATTTAGGATTGGACTTTGACCAAAAGCTGAATGTATTTTATGGAAAAGGTCTGAAAAACGAAATTTCTGGATTTTCATTCGGTGTAAAATCAAAAGAACAGCTGTTTACTGTTTTTGACGATTTTGAAATGTTACACAAAGACTTTCATGGGGCACAGGTTTATGGTTCTTTCTTCAATAATTTGATTATTCGAGACAAATCCGCTCTTCTTATCCGTGTTGAACCGACAATGGAATTCATTGATCAAATGACTGATTCAATTTGGTATTCACGTGGAAATGAAAGTCCATTTGACTATGTTCCGCAGGACGATGGCGCCATAATGGACGAGGAAATATATGATGAAGCTATTGAACAACAGATATTTCCAGAGGCCTCCGATGATCCGAATGTAAAAAATTATTACGAACTGAGGGATAGTGTGCAGCTGGTTATTCAGCGAAATCAACTTGATGTTATTTTACACGAATTACTTGAAAAAAAACAAAATCTCATCGCTTTTGACCCTCGTTTTGGCGAACAAATCCAACACAATTCAGATGGAGTTTTTTACATGGATAATTCTCGGAATTTGGAAAAGGCAAGTGGCCTATGGTATTTTCAAACTATTCTTCCTACATTATATAATGACATTCAAGAATTATATACCGGAAATGTTATTCTCGGTGATATGTATTTTAAAGATAATTCTGTTGAATTTGTTTTGGACGCGAGATATGGCGAGCAATTAGGCTCAATCTACGGAGAGATGAACGACTCTCGTTTTGATAAAAACACTTTAAAATACATTCCACAAACTAGCACGGGCTATTTCACTTACAATGTTAATCTGCGAAAAGCCTACGAAAAAGCGTATGAGGTTGTTATGCCTATTTTAATGGATGAAAAGAATGCGCAAATAGCAATGAACGTTTTAACCATCGAATTATTAAATGAATACATCAATAAAGACGCACTTTTCGGAACATATAAAGGAAGTATGTTTGGTTTCTTCAACGGAATTAAAAAAATTAAAACAAAAAAAATAGAATTTTTCTATAACGAAGATACATTTGAATACGGAGAGCGAGAGGCAGAAGCCGAGGAAGATATGCCAATTTTCACTATTGGCATTTCAATCGATAGAGATGATATTCCCGAAAAAATAATGAAGCACTTAGGTCGACTAACATCAAAAATTAAAAACATGGGTGATTACTGGCGAATGGATAATGCTATTCTCGATGCCGCTCCTGTGTTTTTGATTAACAAAAATGGATTATTGATTTTAACAAATGATGAAGACCTTGCTGTTAATCACTCGAATGGTTATGGAAAAGAAAAATTGGCTAAAATAAATGTCAAGAAAGCTAAGAAAAGTGGATTCATGTACGGTGCAGTAGACATCGCTGAAACTTTAAATCGATTCCCTACAGACATCTTAAGTCCGAGACAAAACGAAATGATTCAATCGCTAAAAGGTAAATCAGGTAAACTTGAACTAACCTCAAGTGAAACTACCAAAAGTCACACATCCTTCGATATTAATTACGTTTATGAAGGGAAAGAGTCTTCGGCAAAACACTTGCTTGACTTGATAAATACAATTTACGTCGTCTCAAAATAAATCGTTTTGGCTAAAAAGGTTTTAACTATAATCGTTTTAGCTCTTTTACTTGCGGGGTTTCTTTACCTAAGACCCTTTCTTTTTAAAAAGGAGGCGCCACCGCGTTTAATAGATCGATTGCCTGAAGCAGAGTTCATGGGAAAAGCTAACATACTTGAATTAGCAAGAGAAACAACCGGAATGATGTTTTATAATAAAGTTTCATATCGTGATTTTACTTCATACGAATTTATCCTAAGTCAATCTAAAATGTATGGGGTGGATCTTCAAAAACCGGCCTATTTATTTGGCAATGAAAATGGAAACTTAGGTGCAATTTTACATGTATCCGACAGTTCAAAAACATCAAATGGAATAGATCGAATTCGAAACTTTGTAACCATTCGTGATAGTCTCATCTATGACACGAAAATTTGGTACATCCCAAAACAAAACGCTTACATTCATTATGGAAAAAATTACTTATTAATTTACTCTGGATCAAATTTCAGAACGATTTTAAATCAAGTATTGAATTCCAAAATATATAAACAGAGAAAAGAATGGAATAAATTTTTAAGTCTTAAGGAGTTTAAAAATGATCATTTAGTCATCTACTCAAATTGGAAAAAACTAAATCGCTTCGGGATTGAAACGGCTCTTTTTGCGCATGATAGCGATTCGATAAGTTTCAATTTAAAGAGTTATTTGAAGAAGAAAACACCATTTCATATAAAGAAGAAATCCGCAGGGATCGCTTTCGCGAGTATTGCTAATTCAAAAAAGTCTGTTGAATTTCATCTCGATATCGAAAAATTGAACGAACATCCAGAGGACTCACTTTATGTTTCCCTTGTCCAAATCGGAAGAAAATTTGGATTTCCTATTGTTGAATTTCTAAATGCTTGGAACGGTGATTTGTGCTTTGCAGAAGGTGGAACACAAAAAATCCAGGAAAAATATGTTACCACGGAATTAGATGAAGAGTTCAATGTTTCAGAAGTTGAAAAAACAAGGGAAGTAGAGGTCCAAGGATATTCCTTGCTTATTTCAACAAATGATAAAGGTTATCTATTTGTAAATCGTTTGTTTCAAAAAGGCTTCCTTAGACAGGACGAAAAGAAATTCAGAGTGTTGTTTTCTCCACCCTTAAATTTTATTCAAACTCGTGATTTCATTTCACTTTACTCTGGCTCAACGGCACCCAAATTTAATCTTGGCGAGCAAAATAGGATTTTTTGGACTAATCAAGAAACAAGATATTCATTTCAATTAGATTCGTTAAATACTTATGAGATTTTTGGAAGTATGCAAATTCCTGTTGCACGCTTATTCAAAAGAAACAAAATCAATTAATCTAATTGGCAAATTCAAATTCCTCTGAATTTTCAGCTATATAATTCAGTATTCCTAGAATTTCTTCATAATCAGAACTTGTTACCAACTTAGTTCGATAATCCTTGAAATGAGCAATTCCTTTAAAATAATTAGTATAATGCCGCTTCATTTCATTTATCCCAACTGTCTCACCTTTCCATTTGACACTCATTTCCAAATGATCTTTGGCGGCTTGAACTCGATCTATTATTCCTGGAGCCAATAAATGTTCTCCTGTTTTAATGAAATGCTTAATCTCGTTAAAAATCCATGGGTAGCCGATGCTTGCTCTTCCAATCATAACACCATCTACTCCATATCGATTTTTATATTCAACCGCTTTTTCAGGTGAGTCAATATCGCCATTACCAAAAATTGGAATTCGCATACGGGAATTGTTTTTTACCTCACCTATCAAAGTCCAATCTGCATCACCTTTATACATTTGTTTTCTGGTCCGACCGTGAATAGACAAAGCTTCAATTCCAATATCTTGCAGACGTTCGGCTACTTCAACAATGTTTTTCGTGTCATCATCCCATCCCAATCGTGTTTTTACGGTAACGGGCAATCTTGTTGATTTCACCACTTCAGCGGTCATTCGAATCATTTTTGGGATATCCTGCAGAATTCCAGCACCAGCACCTTTACATGCCACTTTTTTTACCGGACAACCATAGTTGATGTCCAATAAATCAGGTTTTGTGCGATCGATAATTTCTGCAGCTTGTTTCATACTTTCGATTTCAGAACCAAAAATCTGAATGCCTATTGGACGTTCATATTCGAAAATATCTAATTTTTGAACGCTCTTCGCTGCGTCACGAATCAATCCTTCCGAAGAAATAAATTCCGTGTACATCAAATCCACTCCATGCTTTTTACATAAAGCTCGAAAAGGCGGATCAGAAACATCCTCCATCGGAGCCAAAAGCAAGGGAAATTCCCCCAATTCTATATCGCGAATTTTAACCATTATTTTTTGAAGAAGTCTGGACGTTCTGTTTCAATAACTTTCAAATAATTTTTTAGTTCTTGCTCGTTGGATGATTTCAAAACCATCAACATATTTTCGGATTCAACAACAATGTAATCTTTCAAGCCATCAAGAAGTACCAATTTATTTTTAGGAACATTCACAAGGCAATTCTCTGAATTAAAAGCAAAAACGTTATTTCCAATAATTGAATTCGTGTTTTCATCTTTCTTTAAATGTTCAGTCAAACTTCCCCAGGTTCCCAAATCACTCCAATCGAAATCAGAAAGAACAACAGAAACATTTTTTGCGTGTTCCATGACCGCAAAATCGATTGAAATATCCTCGCAACGATCGAATGCATTGTAAATGAAGGATTCTTCTTCCCCAGTTTCATATTTACTCAAATCAGATGCAAACAATTGATATAACGCAGGTTGAAAAGTTTCCAAAGCATGAAGAATAACATCAGCTCTCCAAACAAAAATACCAGCATTCCAATAAAAATTTCCAGCAGAGACAAATGATTTAGCAGTTTCAAGATTTGGTTTTTCCCTAAACTGAATGACATCTGTCGCTTGACCTTTCTCAACATTGGCATTTTTGTCGAATTCAATGTATCCATAACCAGTATCAGGTCGAGTTGGAGCAATTCCGAGCGTAACTAAATGCTTTTTCTCGTTTGCAACGTAAATAGCAGTTCCAATAATTTCATTAAAACGTGTTTCATTAACAATCAAATGATCGGAAGGAGTTATAATTAAAGTCGCTTCTGGGTTTGAATTATAAATTTTTGAAGCTGCAAAAGCAATACAAGGCGCCGTATTTTTTCGCATTGGTTCGCATAAAACTTGCTCAGTTTTCAGCTCAGGTAATTGTTCAAGAACCAATTCGCGATAAGAAGTATTTGTCAAAATATAAATCTGTTCAGTAGGAACCGTTTTCTGTAAACGCTCAAAAGTCAAACGCAAAAGCGATTTGCCAATTCCCAAAACATCCAAAAATTGTTTCGGATTTTGAGGCGTTGACATGGGCCAAAATCGACTTCCGACTCCGCCTGCCATAATTAGTCCGTAATTGTTATTCTTCATAGGGTTTTATTAATTGAACTATTGCCAAAGCATGAATGAGGTATTGCTTTCCACTCGTTAATTCTTTACAAAGGTAGCGACTTCTTCTCAGTAAACCTTTTTCAAATGCTCGTCCTTTCAGTGAAAAATGAGAAGATACAGGAATTTGCTCAAGTGAAAGGTCATCAGACGTTGAATCGTATTTTTTCAGCACACGAGATAAATGTATATCCGAGCATGATGAAGCTTTTGTTTTTGTAAACGTTCTCCAAAGTACTTTTTCGACATCATCCGGAAGTTTTTTACTCAACAATACTGGTTCAAGTAAAGCTCGAAAAGCATTTTTCCATTCTAATCCGTGAGGAGCGACCCGATTTCCATATTGTCGATATGTATTCAAATGAGCAAGTTCATGCAGAGTTGTGATTAAAAAAGCATATTTATTCAAATTTCCATTAACGGTGATAATTGGTTTTTCTCCTTCCGATCTTATTCGAAAATCCCCCAATTTTGTTGATCTTTCTGGAACAATTTTGAATTTAACTTTTGCATTTAGTATTAATTCGACCAAATATTCAACGAAAAATTCTGGAGCAAATCGTGCGAGCGTTTGATGAAAATACTGCTTTTTGTCTATCATGTACCTTACAAAAATAGAAAACTAAATCCGTTGAAAGTCGACTCATTTTTAAATATTACTTAAATTAGCCCTGTGAAAATCATACAAAATATTGGAAAATACTGCCTAATGCTCACCGTGGTTTTCACTCGGCCAAGAAAATGGAATATTTTTTTCAGACGTTTGTTTGAGGAAATTAACGGAATTGGAATCAACTCTCTTCCCATTGTAGCGCTGATGTCTACCTTCATCGGGGGAGTCATCTCCTTGCAAACAGCGTCCAATATGTCAAGTCCACTTTTACCGGACTACACTGTAGGATACATTACACAATCAAGTACCATTTTAGAATTCTCCCCTACCATTATATCGCTTATTCTTGCAGGAAAAGTGGGGTCGAATATTGCATCTGAAATAGGCACAATGCGCGTTACAGAGCAAATAGACGCGTTAGAAATTATGGGTGTCAATTCGTTAAATTTTTTAGTTCTACCGAAAATAATGGCAGCAGTGCTATACTTTCCTGTATTGGTTATTTTTTCAATGGCTTTAAGTATGATTGGAGGTTGGATGGCTTTGGTTCTTTCTGATCTCAGTACGACAGAAACATATTTATTCGGTTTACGAGCCTTTTTTGAACCTTCAAACATCAATTACGCATTAACAAAGACAGTTGTTTTTGGTTTTTTAATCGTATCAGTTGCCTCTTTTTATGGTTACTATGTTAAAGGAGGATCTTTGGATGTTGGGAAAGCTTCAACGCAAGCTGTAGTAAGCAGCAGTGTTTGTATTCTAATTGCGAATTTCCTTTTAACTCAAATGATTTTACTTTAATGATTGAGGTAAAGAATATAAATAAATCATTTGCCGGAAATCAAGTTTTAACGGATATCAATACCTCCTTCGAAAAAGGAAAGGTAAATCTAATTATTGGACAATCGGGACATGGTAAATCCGTACTTGCCAAGTGTATGGTTGGTTTGCATGAGGTCGATACAGGTGAAGTGCTCTATGACGGTCGTGATTTCACAAAAATGGATCGAGTTCAACGAAGTGAGATTAGGCAGGAAATCGGTATGCTTTTCCAAGGGTCTGCTTTGTTTGATTCGATGACGGTTGAAGAGAATATCATGTTTCCACTTTCAATGTTTACGAAGATGACAAAAGGCGAAATGTTGAATCGCGCGAATTTTTGTTTAGAACGGGTCAATTTGAGTGGTAAAAATAAATTATTCCCAGACGAATGCAGTGGTGGAATGCAAAAAAGAATCGGTATCGCAAGAGCAATTGCCATGAATCCAAAATATCTTTTTTGCGACGAACCAAATTCAGGGCTAGACCCAAAAACTTCTATTTTAATTGATGGATTGATTAAGGATATCACCAAAGAATATCAAATGACGACTATCGTCATTACCCATGACATGAATAGTGTAATTGAAATTGGAGACAATATCATTTTCGTTTATCAAGGTAAAAAATGGTGGCAAGGCGATCGAAAATCAATAATTACGACTGACAATCCTGAAATTATGGGATTCGTTTTCGCTTCCGAATTCATGAAAGAAATTCGAAGCTCCATGCGCGAAAAAAGAGGTTAATTTATTTCTATTTATTTGTTTTTTAAAAATTACGTTTATCTTTGCATCCCAATTTCAACAGACTGATTGAAATTGGAGGACTCAATCGAGAGTCCCAGTGATTGAAATAAATGCGGATGTGGTGAAATTGGTAGACACGCCAGACTTAGGATCTGGTGCCGAGAGGTGTGCGGGTTCGAGTCCCTCCATCCGCACTGTGAGGTCTCGTTTTAGAACGAGACCTTTTTTATTTAACGTGGATTAAAACTAAATAGAATGAACGTTTTACGTCAAGATGTAGATGCATTGAATGCAGTGTTAACGGTAAAAATCAACCCGGAAGATTATCAACCGAAGGTAAAGGCTGCTGTTGAAAAATACAGAAGAACTGCTAAAATTCCTGGTTTTAGACCAGGCCATGTTCCGCAAAGCTTAATTCAAAAACAATACGGTAAAGCGTTTTTAGCCGAAGAGTTGAATAAATTGGCAAATGACGCGCTTTATAAATTCATCATTGAAAACAAACTTGATATTTTAGGAAATCCAATTCCAAAAGAAAATTCGGACGTTGTAGGAAGTTTTGATCAACCAAGCGATTTCGAATTCGCATTTGAGATTGGCTTCTCCCCTGCTCTCGATCTACCATTAAACGACAAAAGTAAATTTGATTACTATACTGTAAATGTTGACAAAGTACTAATTGATAAGCAAGTTGAAGATTTACAGAGACGTTACGGAAAATTAACTTCAGTTGAAACCGTGGCTGAAAAAGACATGGTTCTTGGAAAGTTTGAAGAGCTGAATGAAGACGGATCGGTTAAAGAAAATGGAATAAGTCATTCAACAACTATTTCACTTGAGTTTTTGGAGGATAAAAAATCTATAAAACTTTTGGTAGACAAAAAAGTGAATGAAACCTTTGAATTAGACCCAAACGCCGTTTCAAAAGGAGACAAAGACAAAGCGACCTTACTTGGAGTTAAAGAAGAGGATTTAGTAACAGTTGGAAGCAAATTTCAATTCACAATTACAGACATTAAACGAATGGAGTTTGCCGCATTAGACGAATTTCTTTTTGAGAAATTATACATGGATGGTGAAGTAAAAACGGAGGAAGATCTCAGAAACCGCGTTAAAACTGATTTGGAAGGTATGTTCTCAAACGACTCCGAGCGCATTCTAACGCGTGATGTTTATCAGTATTTAATCAATGAAACTAAAACAGAATTACCTGAAACGTTTTTGAAAAGATGGATCAAACTTTCAAGTGAGAAACCAATTGCTGATGAAGATTTGGATAAAGAATTCGATGCTTATTTGAAATCACTTAAATGGCAATTGATTCAAACTAAAATCTTTAAGGATAATAACATTCAGTTAAATAACGAAGAAGTTTTGACCTACACGAAAAGACTGTTAGTTGGAAATTACGCCCAATACGGAATTCCTGCTCCAGACGATGCGGAATTAACTGAAACAGCACAACGTCTTCTTAAAAATAAAGAGCAAGCAAACGGAATTTACGACCGTTTGGCTGAACAAAAATTGACTGAATTTTTCAAGAACACGGTTAAGCTGAATATTAAGTCAATTAGCTACGAAGAATTTGTTGAAATCGCTTCGAAAAGCTATTAATCAGACTTTCTGAAAATATTTATTTTAGGATGAGTTGTATTTATTTCCAATTCAAGATACTCAATTTTTGATCTGAATAGGGTTTTGAATATTGCAATTGTGCAACGCGTAGCATTTTTTCGATTGACTCCTTTTTAATTGAACGGTTGTGATACAAACCGATAATTTCACGAGCTGGAAATCCATCCAAATTTTCAACGCGCTTCAAATGAACGCTTTGACCTTCATTTAATTGATAATGCTCAGGAACCAATGTATATCCGCCATTCGCATTCACCATTTCAATTAATAAGTCAATATTTCCACCTTGGTAATTCCATTGGTCCAACTGATTGTTTTCATTGATTTGACAAAAATGAATCATCTGAGTGCGCAGACAATTTCCTTTATTAAGAAGCCAGGGATGTAATTGTTCCAACTGATTCAATGAAATCGTTTTATCAGGAATAATAGGACAATAAACAAGAATTTCTTCTTGAAATAAAGGAACCGTTCTCAGTTTAGGATCAAAATGCGGTCCGGCCAAAATCGCTAAATCAATTTCGTTATGTTCAATTTTTTCAAGTAACTCCGGAGTTTTGTATTCGACAATCTTCAGCACCACATTTTCAAGCGAATTTTGCCAATAGGAAAATAATTTGCGGACCAAATATGCTGAAACAGTAGGAATAATTCCCAACGTAACTTCCTCTTTTACTTTACCATTTCTTCGATCGCAAATCAACTTCAATTTATCGTTTTCAGCTAAAATATCACGGATTACAGGTAGAACTTCTCGTCCAAATGCCGTCAATTCCATTGGATTTTTAGACCGATCAAATATAAAATGACCAAATGTTTCCTCCGCCTTTTTTATTTGCATCGAGAGCGTTGGCTGTGTCACAAAACACTTTTCACTTGCTTTTTGAAACTGTAATTCTTCACTGAGAACCACGATATAATGCATTTGTTGAAGGGAAATCATTTTTATAAATCAAATTTATGTAAAAATAAAAATTATCGAAGATGCTGATGTAATTTGGTGCACTAATTTTGTAAAACAAACAATCAAAACTTATGAAAACAAATCAGACTTACATCAACCGATTAAATGACTTACTTTCAAGTTATCAAATTCATTATCAAAACTTACGGTCGTTACATTGGAACATTCAAGCAGCCAACTTTTTTGAATTACACACCAAATACGAGCAAATGTATAACCGCGTTCAAGTAATCATCGATGAATTAGCAGAACGCATTTTGACTTTGGGAAGTTTACCTCTTTCAAATTTGAAGGACTACATAAAAAATAGTATAATCAAAGACGGTGAAAGAGGAATAAACTACATTTTGTCTGCACAAAAAGAACTTTTGATTGTTGAAAGAGAGCTGTTGAAACTATCAGAAGATTTGGAAGACGAAGGAACAAATTCCTTTTTGAGTGATTTAATCAGAGAAAAGGAAAAAATTAATTGGATGCTTTCAGCTTGAAGTGTAAAACAAACTGAACTAGTTTTTTAGAAATGCTTAAATTTGCATTCCATAGTAATCAATTAAAAACACATATAAAAATGTCAACATTAGTAGGAAAAAAGGCGCCTTCATTCAAAGCGTCTGCTGTTGTAAACGGAGGAGAAATTGTTAACGACTTCTCATTGGATCAGTATTTGGGTAAAAACCATATATTGTTTTTCTTTTATCCGAAAGATTTTACATTCGTTTGTCCATCTGAATTACATGCTTTTCAAGCTGCTTTAGGTGAATTCGAATCAAGAGGTGTAAAAGTTGTAGCTTGTTCAACTGACACAGAAGAATCTCACTGGGGTTGGTTGCAAATGCCAAAAAACAAAGGTGGAATTCAAGGTGTAACTTACCCAATCGTTGCTGACACAACAAAAACGATTACGGAAGCATACGGTTGCATGGCGGGTGAATACGAATACGATATGGATGGAAACTTAACTGCTTCGGGTCCAATGATTGCATACAGAGGTCTTTACTTAATCAACAAGGAAGGTATCGTTATGCACCAATTGGTTAACTTTTTCCCACTTGGACGTAACGTTGATGAAGCATTGAGAATGGTTGATGCACTTCAATACTTTGAAGAAAATGGTGAGGTTTGTCCTGCAAACTGGCACAAAGGTGATGCAGCAATGAAGCCATCTTTCGAAGGTGTTGCAAACTATTTAGCTTCGCACTAAGCAAATACCAAACTTATATTATTTCAAAAGCCATCGGTAACTTATCGGTGGCTTTTCTTATTTTGACTAACTTTGCGCCATGTCAGATTTATTATCCAAGTTAGAGGCTATTCACATCCGATTTGTTGAAGTAGGAAAAATGATTACAGATCCAGAAATCATTTCAAATATGGATCGATTTGTAAAGTTGAACAAGGAATACCGTGATTTGGAGTCGCTAGATGAAGTCTATAAATCCTTCAAAAATCTGCTCGATAATTTGAAAAGTGCCAAGGAACTTTTAGAAGTTGAAACCGATCCAGAAATGCGCGAAATGGCGAAAATGGAAATCGACGAAATGGAGCAAAAACGTCCGGAAATGGAGGAAGAAATCAAAATGATGTTGATTCCAAAAGATCCAGAAGACGACAAAAATGCCATTTTGGAACTTCGTGCGGGAACAGGTGGAGATGAAGCCTGTATTTTCGTGGAAGATATTTTTCGAATGTATGCGATGTTTTTCAAGGAAATGGGCTGGCAATACGATATTCTGAATTCATCTGAAGGAACGGTAAAAGGTCTGAAAGAAATTTCCATGGAAGTTACCGGAGCTGGGATTTATGGAATGTTGAAATTTGAATCCGGCGTTCATCGCGTTCAACGTGTTCCCGAAACTGAATCTCAAGGACGAGTTCATACCTCAGCGATTACAGTTGCTGTATTACCTGAAGCCGAAGAAGTTGACTTTGAACTAGATATGAACGATGTTCGTAAAGATACGTTTCGTGCATCAGGTGCGGGAGGTCAGCACATCAACAAAACAGAATCGGCGATTCGTTTGACACATATTCCGACAGGAGTTGTTGTGGAGTGTCAAGATGGTCGTTCACAGCATAAAAACTTGGAAAAAGCGATTTCGGTTCTTCGTTCACGATTGTATCAAGCCGAATTGGATCGTATTCACAATGAGCGAGCAGCACAGAGAAAAACCTTGGTTTCAACCGGAGATCGTTCGGCGAAAATTAGAACCTACAATTATCCGCAAGGAAGAATCACAGATCACAGAATCAACAAGACAATGTATAACCTCAGCTCATTCATGAATGGTGATATTCAGGAAATGATAGATTCTTTGAAAATGGCTGAAAATGCTGAGAAACTTAAAGGTCAGGAAGTATGACAAAACAAGAACTCCTTCAAGAAATCCGAAGAAAAAAATCGTTTTTGTGTATTGGTTTAGATCCCGATTTGAATAAAATTCCAAAACATTTACTTGATACAGAGGATCCTATTTTCGAATTCAACAAGTCAATCATTGACGCTACGAATGAATATTGCGTGGCTTACAAACCAAATACAGCATTTTACGAAGCATACGGCGTTAAAGGTTGGCAAAGCTTAGAAAAAACAATCAATTACATTCCAAAAAACTGCTTTATCATTGCTGATGCTAAACGCGGGGATATTGGGAATACGTCTTCTTATTACGCCAAAACTTTCTTTGAAACCTTGCCTTGCGATGCCGTTACCGTCGCTCCTTACATGGGTTCGGATGGTGTGCTGCCCTTTTTGGAATACGAAAACAAATGGGTTATTCTTTTAGCTCTGACCTCGAATAAAGGAGCAAATGATTTTCAGTTTAAGGAACATGAAGGCAAAAAACTGTATGCCGAAGTGATTGAAAAAGCGAGAGAATGGGGATCGTCTGAACAACTTATGTTTGTGGTTGGCGCAACACGTGCTGAGGAAATAGCCGAAGTTCGTAAACTTGCCCCTGATAATTTCTTTTTGGTTCCAGGTGTTGGGGCCCAAGGTGGATCGCTAGAAGAGGTAGTTAAATTTGGAGCGAATTCCGAGTGTGGACTATTAGTAAATTCTTCCCGAGGAATTATTTTTGCAGGAAGTGATGAGAATTTTGCAATTGCTGCAAAAAAAGAAGCGCTGAAGATACAATCCGAAATGGCGTTGTATGTCCAGCGCTATGAGTGGTGAGTTTTTCTTACTTAGAAGCTAAGTCGCTTGTTTCAGTGGTTTGAACACTTCCATAAGCGTCACAATGTGCGATTCTTCCTCCTCCGCAAGATGCCAAAACGATCGATACAACAATCGCTGACAGAATAAGGGTGATTTTTGTTTTCATGATGTTTGTTTTGTTGTTTGTTGAGTCTCTTAACGGAGGCATGTCAGAGAAAGTTACAATTTGTTTAAAAAAATAAAGTTATTAGATTCGTAAAGTAGAATTATTAAATGAACATAAAACAACTTATTTTATTGTTTTTCAATGTTTTAATTGTTTTTAACTCACATTATTTTTTTGGTCAAAAGTTTTCAGTAAAATTTATTTCTTCCGACTCAGCAATTGTAAATTCTCGTTTTTTAAAAACGAAGCAATTGAAAAACAGTGAAGAATTGCGTCACTTTCTACGAAATTATCGCTTGACTCTAATTGATGATGGCTATTTTCTAGCATCAACAAAAATCACTAAGCAAGATCAAAATTCGGCAGAAATTCGCGTTGATTTCGATAAAAAGTTTGAACGCATTCGATTGAAAATCAATTCCGAGCAGAAAAAAATATTCAAAAAAGCAGGAATTACAACCAAAATTAATCGCGATTTTGTGGCTATGCGTCCAAGTGAATTGAAACAACTTTTAAGTAAGATTCTCTATTATTACTTGAGCAATGGATTTCCATTTACTGAAGTTGGCTTTCAGAATGAAGAATTAGACGATGATCAACTCACATGCGAGTTGGAAATAAATACAGGTAAACTTTTTCGCTGGAAAGCAATTAATTTAAAAGGGAACGTTGATATTTCACTTCGTTCTTTGCAAATAATCACGGGAGTGATTATTGATGAACCATTCAGTGAAGAAATTTTTAGTTTAGTTGACAAGCGCCTTGAACAAACCATTTATTTTAAAAAAGCGAAAACCTCTGAAATACTTTTCACTGAAGAAGGCGTTGAACTTTTCGTTTACTTAGAATCACAAAAAGTAAGTTCCGTGCAAGGTGCCGTTGGTTTACAACCCAATCCAATAACACAGCGCGTTGGACTAACCGGAGACATTCAAGTAAAACTGCTCAATGCTTTTAACAAAGGTGAAAACCTAGATTTAAACTGGCGAAGTATTCAACCGCAAACGCAAGCCCTGAATCTTAAGCTAGTTTATCCTTATTTATTTCAAACACCTTTTGGAATTGATGCACGATTTAATTTGTTCAAACGCGATTCCAGTTTTTTGGATGTTAGAACGAACCTAGGAATTCAATATCAACTCGCGAATGGAAGTTTACTGAAAGCGTTTTATCAATTATCTTCTTCGGATTTATTGTATGGCGCTTCGAATTCCATTTTCTCAAAACTTTCCAAAGTTCGCTCGAATTCTTACGGACTTTCATTCTTAAGAAGAAAATTGGATTACATACCTAATCCGATGAAAGGAAATATATTGCTTGTGGAGGCTGCCGTGGGTTCTCGAAAAACAATTCTCGATTCGGTAAAAAATAGTTTAATGGGGCGAATTAATTTCAACTATCAACATTATTTTCAGTTATATGGTCGAAATGTTCTGAAGCTAGCAGCCAATTTTGAATCGTATTACGCACAGGAAGTTTTCCAAAATGAATTGTATCGTTTTGGAGGAATCAATTCGTTTCGTGGTTTTAATGAAGAAGAATTGTTTGCTTCCACTAAATTGATTACAACCTTGGAATATCGGTTCATCGTGGATCGAAATTCTAATGCCTTCCTTTTTTACGACCAAGCTTTTTATGAAAACAACGCTTTAAACTACATCAAAGATTATCCATTTGGAATCGGTGCTGGATTTTCATTTGGAACAAAACTCGGGATTTTCACCATTTCTTATGCCTTGGGAAAACAATTGAGCAATAACCTCGATTTCCGTTCAGGTAAAATTCATTTTGGATATACGGCTTATTTTTAAGTTGAATCCTGACAATCTCTTCCGAATGAATAAAATGAACATAAAATCATATCATGTTCATTTTATTCATAAAAAAGTGGACAAATAATTAAGTGTGATTTTTCTTTTAAAATTTATCATTTCAATTTTTTAGAGTTATTACCTGAAACTATTTTCTTACCTATTTTTTCTTCTATTTCTTTTCTTGCATTTCCAGCAATTGTGCCACCTTGATTTGCAATAATTTTATTTTCATTTAGCGATTTAGGCTTTTTTTCCTTTGAAATTTCTGTTGTTGTTGCTTCCGATAGCATGGTCAAAACGAGCTCAAGGTTAGACATGTGGTCGCGAAGATTCTCTTTTTTAAGTTCCTTTAATTTCTTATATTCTTTGGTCGTCAACCCACTCCAAGCTTTTGTTATTTCATCCGTTAATATTGCAAATTCCAAACCTTTTTTGACCCCACGTTTTTCCCATTCATCTGTTAATTCTTTTCTAACTTCAATGGTTTTGAGACGTTGATTAATCCATTCCTTCGAATAACCTTTTTTCAAATAGGTTTCCATCAATCGATCAAAGCCAATTTCTGGATCTTCAATTTCATCGATTCGTTCACGGCCAACTTTAGCAAGCCACAATTTAAACGGTTCCGCTTTTGGTGAAGGAATGCTTTGAATTAAGCGAAATAATTGTTCCGTGTCTGCCACATCTGTTTTGTAAAATTTTCCATCTGAGGCAATTAATTTCAGTTGTCCGATTTTTTCGGACAACTCACTCCCTTCCTTTTTCAGTTTGGTTTTAATATCACTCCAATATTTTCTTGGACGATCAGATCCTGTTAATGCTTGTATCACATCCACCACAGAAAAATACCAACAATTATTTTCATCATCCCAATGCGATCGAATTTCATTTTGATTGAAAAGTTTAATTGATGTGTTTTTATCCATAATCTAAATATACGAAAAATAATCGGAACCAAAAACCCTTTCACTTCCGTGAAATAATTTTTACATTTGCCTATCCTAACGAGGAAAACTTATTAGAAAAAAATAGCGTTTGCTAAACGACCTGTAGAAGAAAAGTCGAAATTTCAAAACACACAGGGAAGTTAAAGTAAAACGCTCATGTTACGGCGTGGGCGTTGCTTTGCTTTGTGTGTTAGGGCTTCGACTCCCTCTTCTACGAGCAATTAAGCAACTGTCCCACGCTTTTTTATTGTATATAATCTCACTGCGGGGCGAGTGAAACTAAAACTTTATAAAATGAAAAAAGTTTTGTTTACAGCCTTTGCAGTTGGGCTTGGTTTGACTGCAAATTTATGGGCGCAAGTGCCAAGTTATGTTCCAACAAATGGATTAGTTGGCTGGTGGCCGTTCAATGGAAATGCGAATGATGAAAGTGGAAATGGGAATAATGGAACGGTGAATGGAGCTACTTTGACAACGGATCGATTTGGCTTGGCATCGAAATGTATGTTTTATGATGGAGTTTCAAATTATATTGATTTACCAATTATAAGCACTAGTTCGGACTTTTCTTTTTCCCTATGGTTTAATGCTACTGAAATAAAAGATTGGTTAGTACCTGTAAATAATCATATTCCAGGTATGATTATAAGTAAATTTACAAATACTCAATCATTTCCTAATGGGTGGGAGTCTGGAGTTGATCCATTAACAAATCTTTTAGGAGTAGGAAATGGTTCTACTGGTGTTATTGCCAATAACCAAGTTATTGATACATTATCTTGGTATTCGCTAATTTGTTCCTATACATCAAGTAATAGTACTATGAAAATGTATTTAAATGGGACACTTGCCAACTCAAATACTAGTTTTCAAAATGTGAATAATAATGTCATTGTTAGATTAGGCGCACGCTCCAATTCAACTGCGGGTTATTTTTTTCATGGTAAAATAGACGACATCGGAATTTGGAATCGTGCCTTAATGGATCAAGAAATCTCAGATTTATATAATGCAAACATTTGTTATGAGTATGTTACGGTAACAGATACTTTGGTAATCAACACAGGAATTACGGGTTACAACCCAATTACGTATTTGAACACTTTGAAAATTTGGCCTAACCCAAGCAATGACCACATCACCATTGATGCAGGAAATTTAGCAACAATGAACGGGTACAGTATTAAAATTGAAGATGCACAAGGGCAGCAAGTGTTTCAAAATGCAGTAAACCAACAGCAGTTTTATGTGGACATCACCACGTGGGGTGGTAATGGTTTGTATTTCGTGAGAATCATTGACCCACAAGGCAATACGGTGGATATAAAGAAGATTGTGTTGCAATGATAAATGGTTGAAACCATTTTATTTCGTGGGAATTTCACACATAGGCTCGGGTTTAAACCAAAGCCTATGTGTTTTAAACAAAATTATTTTTTACACATGCAACGCTCGATTCTCAGTCGCAGCCAACGCAGCCTCTTTGACACCTTCGGAATACGTTGGGTGTGGGTGGCAAATGCGAGCCATATCCTCTGCTGATGCACGATACTCCATTGCGGTGACAGCTTCCATAATCAAATCTGCAACGCGTGGTCCGATCATGTGAACACCCAAAACTTCATCGGTTGTTTTGTCAGCCAAGATTTTGATGAAACCAGCTGTATCCATGCTAGCTCGAGCGCGACCCAAGGCTTTAATTGGGAAATTTCCAACTTTGTATTCGATTCCTGCGGCTTTTAGTTCTTCCTCCGTTTTACCAACAGCTGCAACTTCAGGCCATGTGTAGACAACACCTGGAATCAAATTGTAATTTAAATGCGGTTTCTGTCCTGCGATAAATTCAGCGACATATACTCCTTCTTCTTCTGCCTTGTGTGCCAACATCGCTCCTCGAACGACATCACCAATAGCGTAAATGTTAGGGACAGCCGTTTGCAAATGATCGTTTACTTCAACTTGTCCACGCTGATTGGCAGTTAAACCAGCATTTTCAAGTGCAAGTCCATCCGTAAATGCCTTTCGTCCAACTGCAACCAAGCAATAATCTGCTTCGAAAGTTACTTCTTCATTTTTCTTATTGAACGCCGTCAGAACAACTGATTTTCCTTTGTTTTCAACTTTTTGAACGCGGTGTTCCATTTGGAATTTGAAACCTTCTTTTTTCAAGATTTTCATCATTTCTTTTCCAATTGAACCATCCATTGTTGGAAGTAAAGTTGGAGCAAATTCAATCACTTCGATTTCAGTTCCAAGTCGTCCATAAACAGAGCCTAATTCCAAACCAATAACTCCTGCGCCGATAACAATCATTTTCTTCGGGATTTCCTGCAAGTTCAGAGCTTCGGTCGAAGTTATGATTCGCTTTTTATCAGGCTCCATTCCCGGAAAATAGTTTGGCTTTGAACCAGTCGCGATAATGATATTTTTACCCGTAATTTGAGATTCTTTACCATCGTACGAAGTGATTTTAACTGTGTTTTTATCTACAAAAGAACCTACGCCCGTGTGAACATCAATTTTATTTTTATCCATTAAAAACTTGACACCAGCACACGTTTGAGATACAACATCATTCTTACGCTGAATCATTTGTTTGATATTGGCTTTCAAACCTTTAACTTCAATACCATGCTCAGAAAAATTATGAGTTGCGTTGTGAAAATGTTCTGATGAATCCAACAAAGCCTTTGAAGGAATACAACCTACATTCAAGCATGTTCCTCCTAAAGTATTATATTTTTCAATAATCGCGGTTTTCAATCCCAACTGGGAGCAACGAATGGCCGAAACATATCCTCCCGGGCCTGAACCAATAATGACAACGTCGTATGAACTCATTTTAGTTTTTTTTCACAAAGTTAAAACATCTAATCAGACTTTTTTCTCGTCTAAACAGAAATATTCAAATTCAAACACTTTTTAGAAAATTCCGTTTAATAATTCAGATGAACAATGGAAATGTGGCAATATTTGGAATGGGTTGGTTGGGAAAACCACTTGCTTTGTCATTGAAGAAAAATGGAAACAAGGTATTTGCAGCAACAAGAAATATCGACAAAGTAAAGGAATTTAACAAATTAGGGTTAGTTGGTTTTCAGGTTTCATTTGAAACAGATTCTGTTAAAATTTATTTGTCCAAGGAAGAACTTGATCAAATGGACTATTTAATTATTTGCATTCCCCCTTCTGGATTTTCAAATTACGCAGAATCATTGGGATCGATCGTATCTTATTTTAATTCCGAAACGAAAATCATTTTTACAAGTTCTACAGGTGTTTATGAGGAAGTATTTGGGGCTGTAACTGAAGCCTCCTATAAAATTCATGACCATCCGGTGCATCTAGCAGAGCGAAAACTTGAGGAAATCGCCTCAAATAGACTGACTATTCTTCGTTTGGCGGGACTAATTGGCGAAAATCGACATCCGGTAAAGTATTTCATTCAAAAGAATCTTATTCCGAATTCCAGTGCTCCTGTTAATTTGGTTTGTCTGAAAGATGTGATTCGCTCCATTGAACTGATTCTCGAAAAACAGTTATTTCGCAAAACCTATAACATTGTCAATCCAAGTCATCCCTCCAAAGAAGAATATTATTTGAGTGCGGCAAAAGAACTCTATAATTCAAAACCAAATACTGAATCAGGAAGTGGTGGCAAATTGGTTCTTGGAACAAAGTTTGAGGAGGAAATCAGTTTCGCATACAATTTTCCAATCGACGATTGGGATGAATTTCGAAATACGAAAGAATACAGCTAAATTTGTAATCAATAGATGAAAAAAATATTAATTCTAATCGTGCTAATTTGTTCATTTAAAGTGAGCGCATCGCATATCATTGGAGGTGATATTTATTACGATTATCTTGGAAACAATCAATACAAGTTTTACATCACTTTATACAGAGATTGCAATTCTACGGGGGCTGAATTTGACAATCCGATGAAATTGACTATTTACAAAGCGGATGGAAGTATGTTTTTAAATTTGGATGTACCCTTCCCCGGAAGTGAATTCGTCCCCATTCCATTTGATAATCCTTGCGCTACGCCACCAAACAACCTTTGTGTTGAAAAAGCTGTTTACACAATCGTTGTTAATTTACCCCCTATTCCAGGAGGTTATGACGTTTCCTACCAACGTTGTTGTCGAGGCCCGAATATCACCAATTTGATAGCTCCTGATGATACGGGATTAACGCTTACAACTCATGTACCAGGTTCTGAAACAGGATTTACAAACAACAGCAGTCCAAGATTTACGTATTACCCACCCATGTTGCTTTGCGCAAATGAACAAAAAATAATTAATCATTCTGCTACAGATCCAGACGGAGATCAATTGGTTTATTCATTAGTTACTCCTTTTTCAGGAGCAAATTCGGCAAACCCAATGCCTTCTCAAGCTCCTGCACCGCCCTATTTTCCCGTTCAGTGGGCAGGCGGATTCGGAGCAACTAACCCGCTTGGTCCTGGTTCAGGAATTACGATAAATTCCACAACTGGAATCATAACTGTGAACCCAAGTATGATTGGTCTTTTTGTAGTTGGTGTCTGTGTTCAAGAACATAGAAATGGAGTTTTAGTAGGTCAAACCGTTCGTGATTTTCTTTTTCGGGTGTTCAACTGCAATATCACTCTTCAAGCAATTTTACCTCTACAAGAAGATTTATCTTCATTTGTTTCATACTGTCAAGGTTTAACTGTTCAATTTGAAAATAATTCATATGGTGGCTCAAACTATGCATGGGATTTCGGAGTGTCTGGTACAAATAATGATTTAAGTTCAAGTTTTGCTCCTACTTTTACCTACCCTACTCCAGGGACTTACACAGCAAGATTAATCGTGAATCCAGGTCAACCATGCACGGATACGGCTTACATCGAATTGATTGTAAATAATCCCTTTTCTTTATCGTGGACCAGTCAAGACTCCCTTTGCATAACTGGGAATTCATTTGATTTCATGGGTCAAACAAGTAATTCCAATGCTAACTTCTCTTGGGATTTTGACCCTGATGCGTCGGTTCAAACTTCAACGAATCTCATTGTCAATAATGTAAGTTTCTCAACACCTGGATTTCAAACAATAACAATTAATGGGGACGATGGGGATTGTATCACAAGCTACACCGATTCGATTTACATTTTTGAAATGCCTATTAGTAGTTTCAACGTTCCCCCACTCGTTCAATGTATTGGTTTGACCATTCCTTTTGAAAACAATTCGACAAATGCGTTCAATTATTCTTGGGATTTTGGTATTCAGGGTACGAATGCGGATCAAAGTAATCAAATCGAACCAACTTATTCATTTCAAAATCCTGGGACATATACGATTCAATTAATTGCGAGCTCAAATGGAACTTGTGTTGACACCTCGGAAGTTACAATTACTGTGAACGAACCACTAATTATGTCATTTACACATACAGATTCACTTTGTATCACCGATGGTTTATATAATTTTGACGCTACTGTTTCAGGTCCTACAAACACTACATACAATTGGAACTTCAGCACACAAGGAATGCCAAGTCAATCTACAAACATAGATGTCCAAGATGTCGGATTTCTGAATCCAGGAAATCATATTGTTTATTTGACTGGTTCGTATGACGGTTGCTCAGATACTGTTTTTTCATCTGTTTTCGTCTACGCAGAACCAACAATTAATTTTTTATATGCCAATACACTTCAATGTGCTCCTTCAACGGCTAATTTTATAAATTTAAGTACATCCGACACACCCCCCACCTACACCTGGAATTTTGGCGATGGTGGAACTTCAAATTTTTCAAGTCCAATTCACGTTTATAATGATGTTGGAAGCTACAGCGTTGGTTTAACCATGATTACAACCAGTGGTTGCATCGATACGCTTTACATGCTTCAACAAGATTTAGTTCAAGTTTATCCTTCTCCAAAGGCAGGATTTTCAGTGAATCCAAATCGAGTAGATATTTGTAATTCAAAAGTTGAATTCATTGATGAATCTATAGATGCAACATCTTATTTTTATTTTTTCGATAATCGCCAATTTACTTCAACTCAGGCTAATTTCTTTCATAACTACATGCAATCTGGAGGAGATTATCCGATGCAAGTTGTAACGAATCAATATGGCTGCAAAGATACAGCTATGCAAACCGTTTTTGTTGAACCTTTTGCAGTTTACGTTCCAAA
>VGML01000006.1 GCA_016866415.1 Bacteroidota bacterium
GCTATCATAACGATTACCTCTACGGACGGCAATACATCTAATTCAACTTTAACGCAGCCTTTATCTTACATTGACCCCACTGTAACAACGGCTGTAAATACTACAGAAGCATTTACAAGCGCATCTTTCCCTTACGCAAACTGGCAGTTACTAAATGCTGACAATGACATTACTTGGGAAAGATTGAGCACACTTGGTGGAATGATGGGAATCAATTCATTTAATTACTCCGCAACGGGTGAGTTGGATCACTTCATTACTCAAGCGTTCAATTTAACTGGTCAATCAAACCCTTCATTACAGTTTAAAGTGGCTAACCGTCGTTATAATGCAACTTACTTTGATAAATTAGATGTTAGTGTTTCTACTAGCTGTAATGGGCCATTTACACAAGTATTTACAAAACAAGGAACTGCATTGGCAACAGGAGCGGACCTAACAACTAATTACACCCCAGCCTCTGCTTCTGATTTTCGTCAAGAATGTGTAAGCTTAGCAAACTACGCAAATGCTCCGGCACTATTCGTACGTTTTACAAATGACAATAAATATGGAAATAACATCTACATCGATGACATCTCTGTGTCTAGCTCTGCTTGTACAAGTGGTTTAGAAGAAGTGGAACAAGTTTCATTTGAAGTATTCCCTAACCCGGCTACAGATGTTATTAACATTGTATTCAATGCTAAAGCAACTGATTACGTTATTTCTTTGATGGATCTTCAAGGAAGAATTGTTTCAACGATGAACTTAAACAATGCTTCTGGTTCTCAAACCTTAGCTTTTGGAACTGAAAATCTTGCAAAAGGAAGCTATGTCGTAGCTATATCATCAAATGGATTTAAAACAACTAAGCATGTTGTGATTAAATAAGTTACTATCAAACTTTTAAAAGGGCTGTGGGGATGCTCACAGCCTTTTTTATTTTAAAAAATCAAATGTATTTCTTGCAAAATTCCCAAAGTACAATCCCTGCGCATACGCTCACATTCAAACTATGCTTCGTGCCAAATTGTGGAATCTCAATTACATAATTTGATATATCGACGATTTCTTGTTTAACCCCGTTTACTTCATTTCCAAAAATCAAGGCAAACCGTTCTTCGGATAATTGATTGATGTCTTGCAAAAAAACAGTCTGCTCCGTTTGCTCAATAGTACATAAAGTGTGACCTGTAGATTTTAATTCAGAGCATAGTTCAATAATGTTTTCTCGGTATTCCCATTCGATGGTTTCCGTAGAGCCCAAAGCCGTTTTGTGAATGTCCTTGTGAGGCGGACAAGCAGTAATTCCGCACAAATATATCTTTGAAACATTAAAGGCATCGGCTGTTCGAAAAAATGAGCCGATGTTATTCAAAGACCGAATGTCATCCAAGACAATAACAAGTGGATTTTTTATCTGCGCTTTAAATTCTTCTTCAGAAACGCGGTTAAGCTCCCAAAGTTTTCGTTTTTTGTTCATTAATTGCGAAGATATAACGAATCTTCTTGCCATAAAATATTTAACTTTAATGATTCAATTTTTTAACGCATAATCAAACCGTGAGCTCCCAAAAAGCAATAGCAGAAACCCCTTTAATGAAGCAATATAATCAGATTAAGGCTCGACATCCTGAAGCTTTGTTGTTGTTTCGCGTAGGAGATTTTTATGAGACTTTTGGTGAGGATGCTATAAAAACATCTAAGATTTTAGGTATTATTCTTACGAAACGAAAAAATGGTTCCGCATCCGAAATTGAATTAGCTGGTTTTCCGCATCATTCTTTAGATACGTATTTACCCAAATTGGTTCGTGCCGGACAACGAGTAGCAATCTGCGATCAGTTAGAAGACCCAAAAATGACCAAGACAATTGTCAAACGAGGTGTTACAGAACTTGTTTCTCCTGGGGTTTCCTTCAATGATCAGGTGTTGGAGCAAGGAAAAAACAATTTTTTGTGTGCTATTCATTTTGGGAAAGATCAACTAGGTGTTGCTTTTCTTGATGTATCAACGGGTGAATTTTTAGTTGCAGAAGGAAATAAAGAATACATCGACAAACTTATAAGTAGCTTTGAGCCAAGTGAAATTATATTTCAAAAACACAGAACCAAGGATTTCCAAACTCAATTTAGCGAAAATTACTACACCTTTCGACTTGAAGATTGGGCGTTTACAGAGGAATTTGCAGAAGAAAGCTTGAACAAACATTTTGGAACTAAGAACTTAAAAGGCTTTGGAATTGAAAAAATGTCGTTAGCGGTTATTGCCGCAGGCGCCGTTTTTTATTACTTAAGTGAAAACCAACATCAACGATTAGGACACATCACTTCAATCGCTCGCATTGAAGAAGAAAAATACGTTTGGTTAGATCGTTTTACTATTCGCAACTTGG
The DNA here is from genome assembly GCA_016866415.1 of Bacteroidota bacterium. GTDB lineage: Bacteria > Bacteroidota > Bacteroidia > Flavobacteriales_D > Crocinitomicaceae > UBA952. Next base: position 2,378 of record VGML01000006.1, read on the forward strand.
AATTGGTTTTTTCAACGAATGACAATGCGAAAACGCTTGCCGATATTTTAGATAAAACGCATACCCCTATGGGGGGTCGCCTATTAAAACGTTGGATGGTTTTACCACTAAAGGACGATAAACCAATCAACGAACGACTGGATGTAGTTGACTATTTAACGAAGAACGAGGAAATTGCATTTGAACTGAGTCAGCGCTTGCGTGAAATTGGTGACTTAGAGCGCTTGATCTCTAAAGTTGCGGTTGGGAAAGTAAATCCAAAAGAGGTAATGCATTTACGCAGAACCCTTTTACAGATCCAACCGATTAAGGAACTCTTGAAAGATGATTCTTTGGTTTCACTTAAGAAAATGATGGATCAACTGAATGCATGCGAAACGTTGATTCAACTCATTGAAAATACACTTGCCGATGAGCCTGCCGGGCAAATAGGAAAAGGAGCAGTAATTCGTTCGAGTTGTAATTTAGAATTGGATGAACTCCGAGAAATCGCCTATCACGGAAAAGATTATCTGGAAAAACTGCAAGAACGCGAATCACAACGAACCGGAATTCCAAGTTTAAAAATATCGTTCAATAACGTTTTTGGATATTACATCGAAGTTCGAAATACACACAAAGACAAAGTTCCTGAAGATTGGATTCGGAAACAAACACTGGTAAATGCTGAGCGCTACATTACGGAAGAACTCAAAGAATACGAGACTAAAATTTTAGGAGCCGAAGAAAAGATATTTGCCATTGAAACCAAGCTTTTTCAGGATTTGGTTTATAACATGGTAGATTACATTCCCCCTATTCAACACAATGCCAATGTCATCGCTCGACTCGATTGTTTGTTTTCATTTTCTCAAATCGCATTGGAGAACAATTACAAGCGACCTGAAATCAATGATGGTTTTGTGTTGGATATTAAAAATGGTCGGCACCCAGTTATTGAAAAACGACTTCCTATCGGAGAGGAATACATTCCAAATGACGTTTTTTTGGATAGCAAAGAACAGCAAATCATCATGATTACCGGCCCAAATATGAGTGGAAAAAGTGCGATTTTGAGGCAAACGGCACTAATTGTCTTGATGGCGCAAATGGGATGTTTTGTGCCTGCGCATTCAGCGAAAATTGGTTTGATCGACAAAGTATTTACCCGAGTTGGTGCCTCAGACAATATTTCTTCTGGTGAATCTACTTTCATGGTAGAAATGAATGAAACCGCAAGCATTCTAAACAATATTTCTCCTCGAAGTTTAATTTTACTTGACGAAATCGGAAGAGGAACAAGCACCTATGACGGTATCTCAATTGCTTGGGCGATTGCAGAATTTATTCATGAAAATCCAAAGGCGAAGTGCAAAACCTTATTCGCAACTCATTATCACGAGTTAAACGAAATGTCGAAACGATTTGATCGAATTAAAAATTACAATGTTTCTGTTAAAGAAACCGCGAATAAAGTCTTATTCTTGCGAAAATTAACCCCTGGAGGCAGTGAACACTCCTTTGGAATTCATGTTGCAAAGATGGCCGGAATGCCTCCGTTGGTGATTCATCGCGCGGAGCAAGTTTTAAAAGATTTAGAGACTTCCCACGCTGAGGTAGGTGTTAAAAAGCAAAAGAATTCTAAAAAACTAGTTTCCAATGGAGCCGAAAATATGCAACTTAGTTTTTTCCAGTTGAATGATCCTGTTTTGGAACAAATACATGATGAATTGGTAACAATTGACATAAACACATTAACGCCCGTTGAGGCACTTATGAAATTACATGAAATTAAAAAATTAACGGGAGGATAATATGCAATTGTTAAGCAGAATGCGCAGGAAATTATTTTTTTTGGGGCTGATTCGAATTCCAGTCATTGGGTTTGTGCGACCAAAACTAATTTCAATAAATAAGGAAGAAATTGTTGTTTCTATTTCCTTACGTAGAAGAACAAAAAATCATCTTAACTCAATGTACTTTGGTGCATTAGCAGTTGGTGCAGATGTCGCTGCCGGTATATTTGCATTTTATTATTCTGAAATTCATAAAAAGAATATTTCATTAGCATTTAAAGGGATGAAAGCCGAATTTTTAAAACGCGCCGAAAGCGATATTCGTTTTGTTTGCTCAGAAGGCAATAAAATAGAAACCATGCTTCATGCGTGTATTTCTTCAGAAGAGAGACAAAATGAATCAGTTACAGTCTATGCGCTGAACAATCTTGGAGAGCAAGTGGCAATTTTTGAAATGATTTTATCGGTAAAAGTATTGAAATGAAATCGTTATACATCATATTAATTTGTATTTTACTATTCGGCTCTTGTGGGTTGGAAACCGCTGGTCCCGACTATCAAAGTGACCTCGTAATCGCATCGAATTTTTTGCAAGCTAAAGACACCATTCATTACAAAGGTTTTGAAAAACGAACTGGAATTAATGTCAAGATTCTAAATTTATCCGTTGATAGCATTCAAAAATTACTCAAATCAAAAGGATACAATTCGAAAATAGACTTGGTTTTTTTAAATTCCTTATCCGCTGTAAAAGATCTTGAAACAGGCTTTTTTCATAGGTTTAAATACAATGTTGCGAAAAAAGGCATTTCTTTTTATAAGCCTATATTAGAAAATAAATGGTTGGTAGCGGGGATTGACCCGTTTGTGTTTTCTTATTTTCAAGATTCAATAGAACGTCCAACCAATTACAATCAGCTCACAAAAGGTTTTCTTTGGGCGACGCCAAATGAAGATAATTTAAACGTTTTTCTTGCCCACATCAAATACAACCTTCGAAAAAATGGCTTTCGAGAATGGGAACAAAATTTCAAACAAAACCAAGTGATTTATGACGAAGGAACAGATAGTTTGGCTTCAATACAATTTCTGTTCTCGAAAGAAAGTGATATAAAATCAGACCCTAGATTAAACAAACAAAAAAGGCGAGTTATTTCGTATCCAACAGGAAATTCAGATTGCCCATTTGCGGATCGTTATTGCATCGCGTTGGTTGATCAATCTCTAAATTTTTACAATGCCGAGAGACTTATAAAATACATTCATTTTTACGGAAGAATTCCCGCATCATTTATGATTAAACCTTTTCCTAAGAAAGACAAAGAGGGCAACTGTTACTTTTCGATGTCTGAAAAAGCCATACTTTCCGTTTTAAAAAAAACAACAACTAATCAATGGATCACGCATTAGAGGAACGATTTCAAAAACTTAAAACTCACTTGGAAAAAACCTTTGGAGAGGGAATGGATCTTCAAGCCCTGCTTTTTTTAATTGGGGTAAATGAATTAGGAGTTGGTCATCGTAACTTTTCAAAGCAGGAGAAAACGGATTTATTACATGTGGCAATATGCACGCTTTTGGAGCCATACGGTCATTATGAATTTGATTATCGCGATGAGGAAAATTGGCCACACTTCAAATTAGTGAATCACCTTCCACCACTCTCTCATTCTGAACAACAACATTTAATTAAAGAAGCGTTGCTCGATTATTTCATCGCAAATGATTATTACACTGAGGTAATTCTCGAATAATTTTTTTCAAAAATCGATTATTTAACAAAACGAATTACGAGCACCTCATCTTCTTTGGAAACTTTCAAAAGATTTTGTTTGGTCAAACTTTTCAGACTTGTATCCCATTGTTTATTGCTCATCTCAAACTTTGCACGCAAGGCGGCAAGCTCCATTTCACTTTCTCCAAGCATAACATCGTAGATACTTTGCTCCAGATCATTAAGGTTTAGTTTTACAGAATTCGTTTCAGGTCGCATTTGAGGGAAGAACAATACTTCTTGTATCGATGGGTTATTCGTTAAATACATGATCAAACGATCCATTCCGATTCCCAAACCACTCGTTGGAGGCATTCCATATTCCAAAGCACGTAAAAAATCTTGATCGATGAACATCGCTTCGTCATCGCCTTTCTCTTGTAAGCGCAATTGCTCTTCGAAACGCTCTCGCTGGTCAATTGGGTCGTTCAACTCGGAGTATGCATTGGCAATTTCCTTACCACAAACCATTAACTCAAAACGCTCGGTAAGTTCCGGATTATCACGATGCATTTTGCAAAGTGGCGACATTTCTTTCGGATAATCCGTGATGAAAGTTGGCTGGATGTAATTTCCTTCACATTTTTCACCGAAAATCTCGTCTATTAACTTACCCTTCCCCATCGTTTCGTCAACATTTATTCCAATATTTTTTGCTGCATCACGAAGTTCTTTTTCCGATTTCCCAGCAATGTCAAAACCTGTAAAATCAATAATTGCTTGACGCATCGTAACACGCTTATACGGAGCCTTGAAATCAATTTTATGTTCGCCAAAAGTCGCTTGAGTCGTTCCGTTTACGGAGATTGCACAATGCTCCAATAGCCGCTCGGTGAAATCCATCATCCAATTGTAATCTTTGTAAGAAACATAGATTTCCATTGCCGTGAACTCTGGGTTGTGCGTTCGGTCCATTCCTTCATTTCTGAAGTTTTTCGAAAACTCATAAACCCCATCAAAACCTCCAACAATCAATCGCTTCAAATACAATTCGTTCGCGATTCGCATGTAAAGTGGAATATCCAAGGCGTTGTGATGGGTAATAAAAGGCCTTGCTGATGCACCCCCCGGAATGGCTTGTAAAACAGGTGTTTCAACCTCCATATAACCAGCCGAATTAAAAAATTCACGCATGGCATTGAAGAGCTTTGTGCGTTTCACAAAAACATCTTTCACTTGATTATTTACCACCAAGTCGACGTAACGCTGTCTGTATCGTAATTCAGGATCTGTAAATGCATCGTGCACTCGTCCTTCGGCATCAGTTTTTGGAAGCGGCAACGGTCTCAACGACTTACTTAAAATAGAAAATTCCTTCACATTAACCGAAATTTCTCCTACTTGTGTTTTGAAGACATTTCCTTTTATTCCGATAAAATCTCCCAAGTCAAGAAGCCGTTTGAATACATCGTTGTAAAGCGTTTTATCTTCATCCGGACAAATCTCGTCGCGATTAAAATACACTTGAATTCGTCCTGAGGAATCTTGAAGTTCGGCGAAGGATGCCTTTCCCATAATACGTTGAGACATCATTCTTCCTGCCAAACAAACTTCTTTTCCCTCCTCAAACACCTTTTTTATGTCAGATGCCAGCGTATTTACGGGGTATAAGGCTGCTGGATAAGGTTCAATGCCCATCTCAAGCAATTTTTTCAAATTCTCTCTACGTTGTAGTTCTTGTTCGGAAAGTTCTTGATGACTCATTTTCGTGATGTTTTATGGCAAAATTACGTCATTTTTAGTAGAAAAGGGGCTCCTTACATTTGAAAGTCTATGACATCTAACTGAAACAAAGTAGAAAACTAATTTTACCTCGGTAAAAGTTGGATTCATCAACCATTCATCTTCTTCACCATCGTCAAAATGGTAGCCAAAGCAACTGTTTCCCCCGTTTCGTCATAAACATCTACTAAAAACTTCACAATTCCTTTTGGAATGTCATCTTCGGAACGTTTTTCTTGATCGATTTTTTCTTTGACTGTACAACGAACACCGATTGTTGCGCCGGGATAAACGGGTTTTGTGAATCGTGCTTCGTCTAACCCATAGTTCAGTAACACAGGGCCTTTCTTTGGGTCAACAAACAACCCCGCAGCTTTTGAAAGAACGAAATACCCGTGGGCAACTCGACGTTCAAAAATGGTTCCTTCCAATGATGTCGCGTCCATGTGGGCATAAAAATTATCTCCAGAAACATTCGCGAAATTTACTATATCAGCATCGGTTACGGTATGTTTGTGTGTGAAAACAGTTTCTCCTACTTCCAGTTCTTCAAAATGTTTTCGGAAAACATGGGGATTGGCTTCCGGCATTTCAGCACCAACTTGGAACTGCTGCGTGATTTTGGTAATGGCTGTTGGGTGTCCTTGAATGGCTGTTCGCTGTAAATAATGCAAGACACCTCGTTTTCCACCCATTTCTTCCCCTCCACCAGCTCTCCCTGGACCACCATGAGTCAAAAGAGGCATTGGAGAACCATGTCCTGTGCTTTCTTTCGCGCACTCTTTATTCAAGACTAAAATTCGTCCGTGCATGCTTGCCGCACCAACCACGTATTCTGTTGCTTCCTTGTCATTTGGTGTAACGATTGAAGAAACCAACGAGCCTTTACCCATTTTCGCCAATTCAACGGCATCATCCAAGGTTTTGTATGGCATAATAGTCGAAACTGGTCCGAACGCTTCAATGTCGTGAACATCTGTTTTCGCAAATGGATTATCGTTCAGGAATAAAATCGGTGAAAAGAATGCGCCCGTGTTTTTATCTGCGCCTGTAACTTCGAAATTATCTAAATCTCCAAACACAATTTCTTGTGATTGAGCCAATTTTTCTACGTTTGCTCGCACTCGTTCCACTTGCAGTCGCGTTGCCAATGCTCCCATTCGAACACCTTCAACACTTGGGTCTCCAATTTTTGTGGAAGCCAAACGCGCAGAAATTCCTTTTTGAACTTCCTCTACTAAATTCTCTGGAACGATGATTCGTCGAACTGCAGTACATTTTTGCCCGGCTTTGATGGTAATTTCCTTAACCGTTTCTTTTATGAACAAGTCAAATTCTTCTGTTCCCGGCGTTGCATGTTGACCGAGGATTGTTGCATTCAAAGAATCTGCTTCTAAATTAAACGGAACACTTTCCGCTGCAATTTGTGGAAGTGCTTTCAACATTTTTCCTGTGGTTGCGCTTCCAGTAAAGGTAACCACATCGCGACCATCAACCGAGTCTATCAATCCGCGCCCTAATCCACAAACAAGTTGTAAAGAACCTTCCGGTAATATTTTTGAATCAATGATGTCGCGCGCCATGACTTCTGTTAAAAAACTCGTGAACTCAGACGGTTTCACAACTGCGGGAACGCCTGCCATTAAGTTAACCGCTATTTTTTCCAGCATTCCCCAAATTGGAAAGTTAAACGCATTGATATGAACCGCTACTCCTTCTTTCGGAACCATGATGTGATGCCCGATGAACGTTCCATTCTTAGAAAGTGGTGCTGCAACGCCATCCACGTAATAAGGTAAATCTGGAAATTGGCGGCGCAAGGATGCATTAGCAAATAAATTCCCTATTCCACCTTCGATGTCAATCCAAGAATCTACTTTGGTTGCTCCCGTCCATGCGCTGACTTCGTAATATTTTGCTTTGCGCTCCATCAAAAACAAGGCAAGTGCTTTTAGCATTCTTCCCCGCTCCTGAAACGTCATTTTACGTAACGCACGACCCTGTTTTCGGCCATACTCCAATACTTCCGAAAAATCAATTCCCGCCGAAGAAACGGTTCCAATTTGATTGCCATTTATAGCATTGTAAAGATTGGTTTCAGTACCTTGACCTTCAACCCACTGACCTAAAACATAGTTTTGATAACGTTGCATAATTCCTTTGATTTTCCTTGTAAAGATAATACAAGTTTTTTCAGATTAATTTGTGACATTATTAATCCCAAACATCTTTACAAAAAATTTCAGAACTATCAATAGATGAATAGATTGTTTGACCGTTTCCATATTCATCTTTGTTATAAATAAAAACTAAAATACTGTCTCCAAGTGTTTGAGGTTTGAACCACGAGGGCCCGTTTTCATCTAAATCCAATGATGAAACTTTGTTTGCTGTGAATTCATGAAGATTTAATATGCGCTTCAATTCCCTTGGACATGTTTCAACGTGCAGCCAAATAGCGTAATCAATTTTAGGAACCACTTGGTCTTGATGATTTAATACGTTCACACAATGATTTTGAGATTCTCCAAAAAGAGCAGAATAAATTTCCTTGCCGGATCTGGGTTTTAATGTTTCTGTAACCCGATGATATGATTTATAAACGACTATGTAAACAGTCCATGTGGCAGAAAAAACGGTCATTGCAAGCGTAAAGATTGAACCGATAATTGCTGAACGTTTCTTTTTGAAAATCCCTAGGAGAAGCATTGAAAAGAATGTAATACAAAACACGCAAGAAATGACAGCCCAAATAAAAACCAGTTTCATTTTTGAAAATGCTGATTTAACTCAAAAAAACACGTTGAACATTGTTCTCGCCAAAAGAATAGGGAAGATATGCGAGCGAGGGGATTTCATTCGTTAAAATAATTGGGCTGCGGCTTCCCAAACAGATTTTTCCGTGAGTTTCAGCTAAGTCCATGGCATAAGCTGCATTAATAGTCAAGGCATTCAGTGCTTCCTCGGGGGTCATTTTCATTTTAATGCAGGCGAGCGACCAAATGGTGAATAGGTTATAATTTGGGGTGGAACCTGGGTTGAAATCACTGGCCAAAGCAACTGGTAAATCGGCATCCATCATTCTGCGGGCATCGCCAAAAGGAATTCCAAGGAAATGCGAACAACCTGGAAGAATCACTGGCATGCAATTAGAATTTTTCAGGGCTTCAATGTCTTCATCGGTAAGCTCCTCCAAATGATCAACCGAAAGCGCTCCCAATTCAACGGCTTTGCCAACCCCGCCCATTGCTGAAAATTGGTTAACGTGCACCTTCGGTTTCAAACCATGTTTTTTTCCTGCAAGCAGAATTTCTTCCATTTCTTCCACGGAGAAATAATTTCGCTCGCAAAACACGTCGATGTAATCAGCTAATCCTTCTTTTTCAATCTGGGGCAACATTTCGCTGATTATAAGGTCAATGTATCCTCGATGATTTTGTTTGTATTCTGTTGGAAAGGCATGTGCGCCTAGGAAAGTTGCTTTGATGGAAATGGAATTGGTTTGTTTCAGTCTCTTAATAACCCGAAGCATTTTTAATTCAGCTTCAACGCTCAATCCATAGCCTGACTTAATCTCAATTGCACCTGTTCCTAATACAATCATTTTGTTGATTCGTTTTTGGGCATGTTCAACTAATTCATCTTCGGACATCCCAGCCAAACGTCTAGCAGAATTCAAAATTCCACCACCTTTTAAGGCGATTTCTTCGTACGTCAAGCCATGAATTCGATCAACAAATTCTTCCTCTCTCGTTTTCGCAAAAACTGCATGCGTATGTGAATCACAAAAAGCTGGGAGAACGAAACAACCATCTGCGTCGACTATTTCCAAATCACGCCAATCGGTTATTCCCTCCCAGTCTTCCATCAAGCCATAGGCAATGACATCTCCATCTTCCAATGCCAAGAAAGCATTCTCAAGAATCGATAGCGTTTGCATGTCCTTTCCCTTTCTAACTTTTGGAAGATCCTCTCCAACTTGAACTAGTCCCTTTATATTTTTGATGAGAATTTTCGACATTTTTTCTTTCAAAGATACTTTTCCGAGCGCACAAACGAATTTAATATCTATCAAATTTTTGTATCTTAGGGTAAAAAAATCAAAAATGACAAAGGATGAGCTAGGAAATTGGGGCGAAGAATATTCCGTCGGTTATCTTCAAAAAAAGGGATATGAACTGGTTGAACGAAATTACCGATTTCAAAAAAATGAAATTGATATCGTAGTGAAATTTGAAAACAAGTTAATAATCGTAGAGGTAAAAACGAGGCAAACAGCTGAGATTGGTGAGCCTTGGAGAGCCGTCACCAAGTCAAAACAAAAACAAATTATTAAAGTCGCCGATCATTATGTGCAATCTAATCAAATAGATTTAGATGTTCGTTTCGATGTCATATCTATCGTTCATAATTCCTACCGCACGGAAATCGAACACATTGTAGGTGCTTTCGATACCTTGAGTTAAATTTCTTGTGGTTAAACATACACTTGTTGATTATAAATCAAAGCGCTTTCGTTCGATCACTAGATTCAATTTAATTTTGAAAAAAAATTCAATGAAGAATCGATACGTTTTGATGACTTTGGGTTTCCTGGGGCTAATTTGGATTTCCTATTTATCATTCGATCTGTTAAAAATTGACACTAGACCAAATTTTTTATCCTACTTCGATGAGTCCGACCAACGCGTTATTGTAATTCATGATTGGAGAGAAATTGATCGAAATACAGATAACATCGTATTACCACCAACCAACGAGGCCGTCATAAATTCATTGGCTAATAAATTAAATTCAGCAAGTTTTTTTGTAAGTTTAAGTCGTCCGATAATCATAATTGAGAGCAAAGAGCGATGGAATAAAATCAATGTTGCGGCACTTTTTAAAAATGGAATTTATCCATTCAAAAGTAGAGGCTTACACAAATTTTCATTCGGAAAATTCAGCGGTGAATATGCTAAAAATCAATTAATACTGCATGCTTGCGATATCACACAAAATAGAAAGGTGTTCCAGGCTGATCGCAAAGCAACATACAGCATCATTAGTTATCTTTCAAGCGGAGTTGAGGTTTGTGATGTTTTTAAAAAATTAAATAGTACTTACTTTTACAGAAAAACAAAAGTCGGGTCAAACTCATTCAAAAAACACGAGGATAAAAAACTATTCGCCAGTTTCATTCCCGACAAATTTGATGCTTATTCATTCTTTGATAAAAACTACTTAGCTTCTATTGAACCTGTATTTAATAAAAGTCCATTTCTAACTTGGATAAATCACGGGGTCGTAATTCTTAGAAGCAACAACCAGTCTTTGGCCATATTCGATTTCAAAGAAGGACAGAATCCTATTCAAAACTTAAACGAACGCCTGGGTAAAACTGAATTAAATGAGGAATTTGCAGCGTACGATAATTTTCAGTTTTCATCCCTCATTAATCAAGGAACAAATAATCAATTGTATGTGGCTGAAAGCGATGGGTTTTGCGTTGTCTCTCACAACAAAGTGTTTTTAGATGAGGTTTTAACAGAGATAAAATTAGGGCACTCGCTTTCTCAAAACGAAGAGAAATTGGCTGGAATTTACAACGAATTACCAAAGAAAGTTACGGCTAGAATAATTGACTCTTCTCAAACAAAAGCGATAAGCATCATTGGGCGAAATAGCCATGCTATTTCGTTTGTTAATAATGATACACCTCGACAAAACGAGTCTAAGAAGGACCGAGAATATTTTGCCATGAATCCGGGAGAAAAGGTAATTGATTTCGCCGTTTTCAATGAACGCGGAAATGTTATCGCTTTGACTGAATCAAATAAAATAGTTGGTTATCTGAATGGTTTAAGGAAATGGGAAAAACAATTAACTGGTAAAGTTCAAATTCAATCAGGGACAACCAATAAGAAATACACTTATGTATTCAATAAAAACGAATGTCAACTTTTAGATATTTACGGAAAAATTCAATACCGATTTCTTTCTGCTCAAAATGTATCACCAGAAAGATTCATCAATAAATCCAAGGATGAATTTCTTGTGGCGACATCAGCCAATAATTTTTCAATTATTAATGCACAAGGGGCAACTATTAAACAATTTTCATGCTCTGGAAACATTAAGGAAATGGCCGTCCAAAATGCAAAGGCTATGGTATTAACAAACTCAATGCTATACACAATTGATTTAGCAAAAAGAAAGTCAATATCAAAAATTGCTACTGATAGTCTTTATCATTTGGTGAAAGATAATTCAGGAATATATGCTGTTAGCTATCAAAACGGTAATTTATTGACAATTGACACGCAGGGTAAAAAATCTGCGGTTTCTGTTGGACATTTTAGTGATGACGTTAAACTGGTTTCATGTTCTCGTGGCGCAAGGGTTTTATTTAAAAACCAAAGTACCATTTCGCTATTCGATTTGACAGGAAAAAGGTTGTGGAAAAAGGCTATCAACATAAATGAAATTAATGAAGTTGCGGGAATTGAAAACTCAATCGGCAAAATGACCTTCGTTTTATTGGATGGAATTGAAAATGAGTTATATTTGCTTAACGAATTGGGTGAGTTGATAGATAATTCATCGAAGCACGGTGAACAAAAAATAGTACTTTCAGAATTTGGAACTAGAGGATTTTCAATCACCACATTTCTTGGAAGCTATCTAATTCAATATAATAAGTAAATTGAAAGCCTATTCACTATTGTCTAATTTAATTAAATTTGTTCATTTTAAATTAATTAACTATGAAAACAAGCCCCTTATTTATAATGTTAATCGTTCTTTCATTGGTTTCTTGTGGCAAATATGAGGAAGGACCCGGGATTTCACTTAGAACTAAAAAAAATCGTATCACGAATACTTGGAAATTAACTAAGGTCGAGGTTAATGGTGTTGACCAAACTCCTTCTCCATCGTCTTATTCACTTACGATGACTTTAAAAGATGATGAAACATTAACTGCTAATTATACCATTTTTACGGCTCCTTTTAACACTTCAGGTAACTGGGCTTTTAGTTCCGATAAATTGAACTTGATTTTAACTGATAATACAGGATCATCAACGAACAATATTCTTCGTTTAACAAATAAAGAAATGAAATTGCGTCAAATTGATGCTGATGAAACAATTGTAAATACGTATACAGCACAGTAGGTTCAAAGTCCTAACTATTTTTAAATAATTTCCCTTAAAGAGGGATTTAATGCCCCTTATTAAGCCTAATCTAATACCATGAAAAAACTTTTATTTCCATTTTTATTCTTAACAATCTTTTCAAATGGATTTTCTCAAAACTATCTGGGTGTAACTACCAGTAATTATGCGGGTGTAATGGGTAATGATCTCAATCCAGCGAGTTTCGTGGATGGTAGATTCAAATTCGATTTAAACCTGTTTAGCACGAACTTAAATGTATACCAAAACTTCGGTTACTTGGATACAAAATACATGCGCGATGCACAGAACAATTTATTTGGTAAAGATTATTGGTGGAAAAAATCCTTTGGAGACACAGCTATTTTTAATGGTTGGGGAGCCAAGCCATTTGAACAGTTTAACACGGAGCCTTTCAGTGAGGGAATAATTAAACATTTATATGACACCTTGACAAAAAGCCCAAGGGGTATTTACATGAATTACCAATTGGATCTGCTCAATTTTGCTTTTCACATAACGCCTAAAATTTCGGTGGGATTTAATGCTCAATTACGCTCAATTACGAATGTTGATAATATGGACACAAAACTTGCCGTATTGGCTGAATCGGGTTTGGATACAAGCGATTTGTGGGGCCGAAAGCTACCAGAAGAGTTGTTGAACTTAAATCACATGACATGGGCCGAATATGGCATAAATTACGGTCAAGTTGTAATGGATAAAAATGAACATTTCCTGAAGGTAGGAGGAGATTTAAAATACATGCAAGGATACACCGCAGCATACGTTTACACCGATAACTTCAACTATGGCTTAGTGGATGAAGACACTTCCTTTTCTCTGCAAGGTGATTTTGCTTATGGCTACTCCAATAATTTCGATAAACTGATTGAAGGAAATATTGAAAAGAATAGTTTAGGTCTTCCGAAACCATCAAGTAAGTCTGGATTGGGTGTAGATTTAGGTGTTGTTTATGAATGGAGGCCCAAATATAAAGACTTTAAATTCGATATGGATGGGAAGGCCAATTTGTGGATGAAAAATCAAAATAAATACGAATTACGCGTTGGAGCTTCCTTGTTGGACTTAGGCGCATTACGATTCACAAAAGGAGGATTGAGTAGAGACTTTTCCATAAACGTTAATAGAAAATTCGACTTGAATCAATTTGAATCAGCCACAAGTTTAATTGGTTTTGATCAAATAATCGATTCATTAATATATCAATCAACGAACCCAACAGAGTGGACGGCCGGAGCAAAGGACACGTCCTCTACATTTTGGGTTCAGACGCCGGCAGCTTTGAGTTTGCAAGTTGATTATCACATTTGGAAATATTTCTACGTGAACGCAACGGGTATGCTAAATCTAATTTCACCAAAAAGACAAGCCAAAGTAAAAACCGCGAACCAATTCAGCATTACACCAAGCTTTGATTATGCCTGGTTCGGAATTCATTTACCAATTTCGGTGAATAAATATTCCGGATTCAAAGCCGGGGCGGCAACTCGATTAGGCCCTTTGACCATTGGTGTAACTGATTTTCGTACGCTTTTCGCCCGTGGTAAAGTTCGTGGTGCAGAAGTGTTTGTTGGGCTTCGTTTACCTGTTCTTTATGACGCCATAGATGATATCGATAATGATAAAGTTTCAGATAAACTAGACGATTGTATTTCAACACCAGGGCTTTGGTCATTCAAAGGTTGTCCTGATACAGATGGTGACGGAATCAAGGATATGGATGATGATTGTGCTACAATTCCAGGTTTAGCAGAATTTAAAGGTTGTCCGGATAAAGACGGCGACAAAATTCCAGACAAGGATGACGATTGTCCGGAAATTGCAGGATTAAAAGAATTCAAGGGCTGCCCAGATCGCGACGGTGATAAAATCATTGATAAAAATGATGATTGTCCTGACGTTGCTGGTCTAGCGCAATTTAAAGGGTGCCCAGATACAGATGGAGACGGAATACCTGACCCAGAAGACGCCTGTCCGAACGCAGCTGGGCCGAAAGAAAATCAAGGATGTCCAGATAAGGATGGTGATGGGTTGTTCGATTTTGTAGACGGGTGCCCAGATGTCGCTGGACCGAAAGAAAACAATGGTTGTCCATGGCCAGATACAGATGGAGATGGCATTTTAGATAAAGATGATGACTGCCCAACGATTAAGGGGCCAAAAGAAAACAAAGGTTGCCCTTACAAAGATTCTGACAACGATGGACTTTTAGATAAAGACGACGACTGTCCAATGACCCCCGGGCCTAAGGAAAACAAAGGATGTCCAGTTATTGAAGAAGAAGTGGTAGAAGTAATACAAACAGCATTCAACAACTTAGAATTCGAAACAGCCAAAGACATTATTTTGGATCCGTCAAAACCAGCTTTGGATAAATTGGCAGATGTTTTGACAAATAAACCTCTATGGAAATTGGAAATTTCTGGTCATACTGATAACGTAGGAGATGATAACGCAAACTTGGTGCTATCGAAAAAACGAGCTGAGGCGTTGAAAAATTATTTGATTTCAAAAGGAATTAGTGCAAATCGCTTGACAACTTTATATTTCGGAGAAACGAAACCAATAGCAGACAACAATACAACTGAAGGTCGCAAGAAAAACAGACGAGTGGAAATGAAAATTGTTTTTGAATAATTTCATAAATGGCTAAGAATTGGCTGGAAGAAATTCTGGCCATTTTTTTGTTGACTAGTCGCATTTCAAATGATTCGTTTTGATTGGCTTTTCTTAAAGTTGCTCCTTTGATCTTTGAAAACAAAATTTCCCAATCATTAGCAATGAAATCGGCTTCCTTTTTATTCAGTCAGGTTTTTCTTTTTTGCACTTTTCTTCCTATCTTCGCACTCTTAAAAAAATATTATGGCCATTATTGGGAAAATTCGAAATAATTCAATGATCATCATCATTGCTTTTGTCATAGTTGGAATCGCTATGTTATATGAGTCATTCAAAACAGCAAACCCTAATTTTACACTATTTGGAGATAACACGGAATATGGAATTGGTACCGTTTATGGAGAAAAAATGGACGCCAACAAATACAGCCAAATAAGCGCAAGGGTTCAAGACCAAGATAGAATGCAAGCTCAACAGCAGCAAAAAGAATTTGGAGAACGCGAAATAGAATCTTCAAATGATAAATCTTGGAATTTCATGGTTGACTCTGTTATCTTGAAAAAAGAATATGACGCGCTCGGAATTAGTGTTTCGGATCGCGAATTCAACGCTTATTTAATGGCAACAGATGGTTTTTCTGTACTTCAAGATTTGTCTCAATTCTTTACCGATTCATTAACTGGAACAATTACCGAGCAATCAACAATCAAAGGAAGACAAAAATTACAAGCGACATTGAATCAACTAAAAACGAATAAGGATCCCCAAGCGGTTCAACAGTGGAATAGCACAAAGCAATATTATTCAGACCGCAGAAAACAAGAAAAATATCTGAATTTACTCGGCCAGGGTATTTATGTTACAAAGCTAGAAGCAGAAAATGAATACAAGGCCAACAATGAAAAGAAAAACATTTCATTTGTTATGCGCCGTTACACTGAAATCAATGATGCGGATATTAAAATTAAAAACGAAGAGTTAAAAGCATATTACGACGAACATAAGTCTGATTCGAAATATGCAATTCGTTCCTCCAGTCGAGAAGTTCGAATGTTTGATGTTGTTATTGCGCCATCACGTCAAGATTCGTCTATGAGTAAGCGTTTAATGAGTAAGTTAAAGTCTGACTTTCAAAAATCAGTCAACGATTCGATCTTTGTAATGAAGAATAGCTATAATAAAATGTATTTTGGAGATAAACGAGCTACTGCAGTTCCACAAGGGAACGAAAAGGCGAATCGTTTTCAAACTTATCCTGGGAACTTGGATACCATTTTCAAAAAAGCTGCAATTGGTCAGGTTGTTGGACCCTACTACTCAGGAGAAAATGTAATTGTTTCAAAAGTCATTGGATTTACTCCAGCGAAACTATCAGCAAGACACATCTTAATTGCTGCAGATAAGTCGAAAGATTCAAAACAAATTGCCATCAAAAAGAGAACAGCAGATAGTTTGTTGAAGTTAATTAATAAAGACAATTTTACAACGTTTGTAGACAAGTTTTCAGAGGATCCAGGCGCTAAAACAAATGGTGGGAAATATGAGAATTTCCTTGAAGGTGAGATGGTTAAAGAGTTTAGTGACTTCTGTGCCACACAGCCAATTGGTAAAATAGGGGTTGTAAAAACTGATTTTGGATTCCACATCATTGAAGTTCTTGATCGTTCAGCTGACAAGTTTCCACTATTGGTTTCAGTTACTCAACCTTTCAAAGCCTCTGAGGCAACTATCTCAAGCAAGGAAAGTGAAGTGACTCAGATATTATATAAGCTTGATCGTCAGATTTCAAAAGAATCGGATCCGTTGAAAAAAGTTGCTCTATTCGATACAATTGTTACAAAAGCAAAAAAATTCCCTCGTCCAATACAAATTGAAGACAATAGTGCAAAAGTATTTGGTTTTACAACTTCGTTAGCTTCTGACAAAATCTTGGAATTGGCTTATGGGCCTAATGTAGAGGTTGGGTCGCTCACATCTTATCCAATTAAAGATAAAGACAAGTATATAATCGCTATGGTTTCGTCAATAAAAGAAAAAGGTGAACCGAAATATGAAGATGTAAAAGCTCAAATGGAAAAAGATTTGATCGAGGAGAAAAAAGCAGAGCGATTGATCAACCAAATGGCAAAAATCAAAAGCTTAGATAAATTAGCAAAATCAGCAAATACAGCTGTAATGACCGCCGACGTTAACTTTGGTTCTCCACAGATCAGTAATGGAGGATATGAGCCTGAAATCGTTGGGGCTTTGTTTTCTGCTATCAAAGATAAAAAAAGAACATTACCACTGAAAGGTAAAAGCGGTGTTTATGTAATTATTGTCAATAAAACGGTGAAAGCACCTTCAGCTAATACGAATGTTGAAAGAGATCAATTACTTACAACATTAAAAGGTTCTGCGCAAACACAAGCTCTAGAGGCTCTTAGAAAAAAAGCAGATGTGGTTGATAATAGAAAGTTGTTTGATTTAAGAATTAGACAATAACTTTTTTGAATGTTAAAATCGGAAATTAGAAAAACGTTTAAGGAACGTAGAAAGTATATCGTTCCTTTTGAACTAAATAGAATTTCTGAAGCATGTACAAAAATTGTTTTGGAACGTTTCGACTTCAACGGTAAAATTGTAAGCATTTTTCTTCCTATTGAAAAACAAAAAGAAATTAACACCTATGATCTATTAGAAGAAATAAGTTTGCGAGGAGGAACAATTGCACTTTCAAAATCTAATTTCACCGATCACTCCCTCGCTCATTTTAAATACGAAAAAGCAGCCCAACTTGAAGTGAACTCTTACGGTATTCCTGAGCCTAAATTTGGAGAAGAAATACCAGAGGTAATGCTTGATTATGTTTTTGTTCCATTATTAGCCATAAATAACGAAGGGCATAGGGTTGGATATGGCAAGGGATTTTATGACCGATTACTTTCTAAATGCAAGCCAAATTGTGTTTTTATTGGAATAAATACGTTCGATGAATTCGTTGTAATTGATGACCTAACTCCAATGGACATGAAATTACACTATTGCATTAGTCCCAAAGGATTTTATGATTTCCGATAATAAAAACCAAGGTAAATTCCACTCTCTAGCTATTTTTCTTATTCCATTAAATCTACTGACGTTTTTTTTATCTAATTCAATCTTGTTTGGAATGTTCGGTCTGATGCTATTAGCCCTGGTTATATACCTAACTATTTTTTGGACGCGTTAACATCTTCAACAAGAACACCTCCAGCCTCAAAACTCAATTCGAATTTAGGCGTGTTTATTTTATCAATTTCTGATCGACTCATTTTTGAATCCTCAGCAAAATGTTTTTGTAGCTCAACAGAAACAGTATCCCAATATGCTTCACCTTTAAAGTATGCAATTGACCCTACTCGTGTCTTCTTTGGAATTAAAAAGTGATCTTTAAATCTCACCCGTAAGAGCTCCCCATTATCTTTTTTGACTGCCGCCCAACAACCTGCTGTTTGACATACTTCTTCAATGGTCGCGGTAAATGTAAATTTTAGTTTCTCGGGGTTTTGTTCCAATTGTTGTAGCATATCGTTCAAGTCAATTGCGCTTAAACTATCTACTTTTTCTGGGCCATAAGATTTGTATGGTTTTCCTAAATTACCACATGAATTAAATATAAATGAAGCGAAAAATAAAAAAAGAAAGGTTCGAATCACTTCAGAAAAATTTCATAAAAATCATGGGTAAGATATGATTGCCCCTCCACGATTACATTTTGTACCTGATTCGCAGAAAGGAATCGAAGCACAACGCGTCTGTTAGAACTTGTATTTTCAATCATTTTAATGGTTGCTAAGTGCGTAGGCTCATCAAAAGTAACCGAAAAAATATTTTTGTAATAACTAGCATATTTATCCACATTTTCTTTGGTAACAGCTTCAGAAAGAGTTATTTCAATTACGCCTAGTTCAACACCCTTAACTAATTTTGCTTTTGAACTACAAATCCCCTTGTTTGCATCTTGAGCACTCAAAAAGAAAGATGTTACGACGAAGCAAATCGACAATAATAAAGATTTCATGCGTTTTATTTTTTATATATTACGAAATTATAAAAAATTTGGTACATTTCAAAAATGAAAGAATTAAGTAAATTCTTGATCGAAAATCGCATTGAAGCTGGCTGTGATGAGGCTGGAAGAGGCTGTTTAGCTGGGCCTGTCGTGGCGGCAGCGGTTATTTTGGACCCTTTGAAAGAAATTAAAGGCCTCAACGACTCAAAACAAATTTCTGACAAAAAACGCCGTGAGCTTTGTGAACAGATAAAATCAAATGCTTTAAACTATTCCGTAGCCATAATCGATGAGCGTAAAATCGATGAACTCAATATTTTAAATGCCAGTATTTTCGCCATGCATCAAGCAATTGCCGGATTATCGATTCGGCCCGAATGGTTGTTGATAGATGGGAATCGGTTCCATTCTTATTTAAATATTCCTCATACATGTGTTATAAAAGGAGACGGGAAGTTTCAATCAATCGCCGCTGCGTCAATCTTAGCTAAAACCTACAGAGATGATTTCATGATGGAAATAGACAAGGAATTTCCCGATTACAACTGGAAGAAAAATATGGGTTACCCTACTCAAGAACATAGAGAGGCCATTTTTAAGTTTGGCGCCACAAAATACCATAGGATGACTTTCAAGCTACTGCCCGACCCTATTCAGTTGAGCATGTTTTAAGATATCGCCTCTTAGTACAAAGTCAAATTGATTTATTAATTTTATGCTAATGGTTAATAAAAGAAACATCCTTTTTATCGATTCGGTTCACTCCATTCTTGAAGAACGACTTACGAGTAAAGGATTTCTTTGTATCGACGGAACAAAAATGTCTCGTGATGAAATTCAAAGAGAACTACATGACTCTTTTGGTATTATTATTCGAGCAAGATTTACGCTAGATGAGGAATTCTTATCCATTGCAAAAAATTTAAAATTTATCGCTCGATCAGGTTCCGGCCTAGAGAACATTGATCAGGTTTACTGCAAGGAAAGAAACATTAAACTTTTTAATTCGCCAGAAGGAAATAAAAATGCGGTTGCCGAGCATGCGCTTGGAATGCTCTTGTCTTTAATGAATAAACTTACTCAAGCTAATCAACAAGTTAAAGAAGGAATTTGGGATCGCGAAGGAAATCGCGGAGAGGAATTGGATGGAAAAACGATTGGTATCATCGGATATGGAAACAATGGCTCCGCATTTGCAAAGAAACTTAGGGGTTTTGACGTAAAAATTTTAGTTTACGATAAATACAAAACAGGGTTTGGAGACCATTTCGTTCAAGAATGTACTTTACAGGCTATTTTTCAACAAGCTGATATTGTTAGTTTTCATATTCCTTTAAACAAGGAAACAAAGTACTTCGCAAACGAACTATTTTTTAATTCATTTAACAAACCGATTCGACTTTTAAACTTATCACGAGGGAAAATAGTAAATACGAAAGACTTGGTATTGGGCTTGAAGCAAAAAAAACTAATTGGCGCTTGCCTTGATGTTTTGGAATTTGAAACGAAGAGCTTTGAATCATTTTTTGAACAGCACCTTCCAGAAGAATTTCAATATTTGATAAATTCAGAAAACGTTCTTCTTTCTCCCCACGTTGGAGGCTGGACAATTGAAAGTTATTTTAAACTAAGTAATGTCCTTGCTGATAAAATCTTGGTTTGGGATGAACAAAATCTTGAGAAACATTAGATTCAAGGCGCCTCAGACACCCTCATCTTCACCCCAATTGGATAAAAAATCATCTAATTCCCTTCGGTCTTTCTTCGTAGGTTTACCGTCGGTTTGACGATAATTACGCTGTGCCGCTTGATAAAGCTTTAATTTTTCTAGCTCTTCTTGTGGGGTCAAATCAACTAAAAAATTAGAAACTAATTGGGCACCTACACGCTTATCTGTAAACCCGACTGCTTTAAAAGTAAAAGTTGCCGTATTCTTCTGAACACTAATTAGATCATTCAATTTTACTTCTCGGGATGGCTTTATTGTTTCACCGTTAATTTTAATTTTTCCTTTTGATATTAAATCTGAAGCTAATGAACGTGTTTTTGCTAATCGCACACACCACAAGAACTTATCCCAACGTAATTTCATCTCTTGTTTTTTTAGGAAGAGAATTGAACACTAAATTATAAGAATGATCTATCAATTCCTTCAAAAGCTGGTCATCCACATCGTTAAAAAGAACAATTGAATTCCAGTGCTTTTTATTCATATGATAACCAGGTTGAACTGCATCAAATAGCTCTCTTAACTCAATTGCCCTCTCTGGTTTACACTTCAGGTTAATTGATTTAAAATCGGTGATATCCGTTAAAGCGAAAATTTTTGATCCCACCTTGAAAACGAGGGTATGTTCATCGAAAGGAAATTGTTCACTTACACCTTTCTTTTGAAGACAATAAGCGTAAAACTCCTCAATATTCATTTTAATGAATGGCAGGCGCCAGATCCTGATGACCAAGCGCATAGAGCATTTTTGTGTGCTCTTTTAATGCTTTATAGAATGTGTTGTAAGAGTAATAAGGCAAGTTAAATTCCGTTGCTGTTTCACGAACTATATTAGCAATTTTACTGTAGTGAATATGACAAATGTTTGGAAACAAATGATGTTCAACTTGATAATTTAATCCACCAACATACCAAGAAAACAATTTTGCTTTTGGCGCAAAATTAGTTGTGTTATATAATTGATTTACGGCCCAATCCGCATCAATATTTCCAGAATCGTCAGGCATCGGATAATTAGAAGTTGGTACAACATGAGCAGGCTGAAAAATAGCGGCTAAAATAAAACCAGAAATAAATTGCATCATGAGATACCCGAAAAGCGTCACATACCAATGCGCGGGACTCAATAAGAAAGGGAGTAATAAAAAGATAAACGCATAGAAGACTTTACTTGTAATTATTATTGTAAGGTGTTTAGCATAAGATAAACCTTGAGATTCTACTAAACCCATTTTCTTGTAACGTGCCGCTTGCTTATAGTCTTTGCTAGTGAACCAAACAATTGTCATTAAACTATAAAAAAACCAAGCATAAATATGCTGAAAACGATGAATCTTCAATCTTTTTTTGTGTGGAGAAAACCTTAATAAGATAGCTGGCGGGTCTATATCCTCATCAATTTCTGTAACATTCGTATAAGTGTGATGAAGCACATTGTGCTGTATTCTCCAATTAACATCATTACCGCCTACTAAAATGATAACTTTACCAATAATATTGTTAATAATTTCATTTCGTGAATAAGCGCCATGATTAGCGTCATGCATTACCGATAAACCAATACCTGCCATACCCACACCCATAAAGGCCCAACAAAGCAAATAAATCCAATTTGATAAGCCTAAAATAAATAAAACTGAAAATGGGATTAAATAAATCAACATCATGCAAATGGTCTTGAATACCATTGCTCCATTAGCATGTCTAGAAATGTTTCTTGATTTGAAATAGTCGTTAACCCGCTGACGAAGCACCTTATAAAACTCGGAGTTATGTTCTTTTGAAAAAGTAACGTTAGTATATTTCATAGTAAAATTTAATATACAAAGTTAGCTAATTAAGTAATACGAGGTTGCTATAATTTGTTAATAACATAAATTATAACTAACCAACCAGTCCTTGGAGCACACAAAACTTGTAGTAGGCGCCTTGATTCTTAAGTAATCCCTCGTGATTTCCTCGTTCAATAATTTCTCCCTTGGAAAGCACTATTATTTCATCAGCATTTTTTATCGTGCTTAATCGATGAGCAATAACCAGTGAAGTTCGATTTTTCATGATTTGCTCAAGCGCCTCTTGCACCAATTTTTCCGACTCCGTATCCAAAGCAGAAGTAGCCTCATCTAAAATCAATATTTTCGGGTCTTTGTAAATCGCTCTCGCAATACTTAATCGTTGTTTTTGACCCCCCGAGAGTTTATTTCCTCGTTCACCAATTATGGTATCATGACCATTTTCGAGCGCTTCTATAAATTCGAGTGCGTTAGCAATTTTGGCAGCTTCAACTACTCTTGCCATATTTGGATTTGGGTCTCCAAAAGCAATGTTATCCTTTACAGATAAATTAAACAGAATAGATTCTTGTGAAACAATTCCAATTAAACCTCTCAAATCCATAATCTTGAGGTCTCTTAAATCATTTCCATCCAAAAGTATGCGACCATCAGTTACATCATAAAAACGTGGTAATAAGTCCATCATTGTCGATTTTCCACTTCCTGATTCACCAACAATAGCAATAGTGGCTCCTTTTCTAACTTTGAGATTAATGTCTTTTAACACATATTCATCGCCATACTTAAAAGAAACTCCCTCGTAAACCAATTCTTCTTCAAAACTAGCAACTGATTTTGCATTTTCCTTTTCAATTATTCGTTCGTCAGCGTTGAGAATTTCATTAATGCGATCCTGAGATGCTTGCGCCCTCGTCATATTCGCCATATTGTTGGAAACACTTTGAATTGGGCGAAGTAATTGTGAGAATACAATCACAAACGTGATGAAAATCTCCCCTGAAAGCGCATCGCTATCTGAATCCAAAATCATTTTACCGCCAAACCATACCAAACAAAGCATAACTCCCGCGCCTAAAACTTCGTTCAACAGAGGTGATAAATCTTTCTTCCTAAATGCTTTGGTGACGAGTTTTTGATGCTTCAAATTAAGGATTTTGAAATTATCGAAAAACGAAGGAATCGCATTGAACGCCTTGATTATTCGAATACCACTTAATCCTTCCTCCATTGCGGAAAAAAGAAAGCCCATTTGTTCCTGTCCCTTTTTAGCCGTTCTTTTCAGGCTCTTGCCAATCCTAGAAATGACAAATGCGGAAATCGGCAAAAGAAAAAAGGAAACAAATGTTAATTGAGGGCTCAAATAGATAAGCGAAACAACATTTATGATTATAGCTATTGGTTCTCTGAAGATTAACTCCAAAAGACTTACCACAGCAATCTCAATTTCACCAACATCACTATTCATGCGAGCCATTAAGTCTCCTTTTCGTTCATTCGAATAATAGGATAATGGTAGAATAAGCGCCTTATAAAATAACGAGTCTCGCACGTCCCTCACCACAGCCATGCGTAACTCAGACTGATACCAAACGGCGCCGTATCGAAATAAGTTTTTTAGAAAAAAGGCCACAAAAACAGAAACACAAACAAACATTAAGGCCTGCTTCGGATCATTCTGTACGAGTTCGTACATAAAATAATTGTAGTAGTCTTTGGTGTACTCAAAAAGAGAAAATGGGCTATTGAGAATCGGTCGACTTACTGGAGCCATTTCAGATGGGTCTCTGAATATTAGTTGAAGAACCGGTATAAATAAAACCAACGATAACAAATTAAAGATTACGAAAAGTAAGTTACACAATACAACCAACAAAGCAAGCCCCTTGTATTTAAATGTATACCGATAAATTTCCCTGTAGTAATTCACAATTAATACAAAGATACATTTAGTTGGTAACATTTCTTACCTTTGCCACATGGGATCAATCCGTCAAAATAAAATTGAGTCAGTCATTCAAATTGAGCTTTCAACTTTCTTTCAGCAACATGCAGCTGATGTTTGTCTTGGTTCTATGGTTACAGTAACTGTTGTCCGAGTGACTCAAGACCTCTCCTTGGCGAGATGTTATCTCAGTTTCTTTTTAGGGCCTGAAAAACAAACAGTTTTGGACAATATCAAAGCGAACTACGGAAAAATTAGGGGAGAAATCGGAAAACGACTGAAAAATATGCACAAGATTCCGGAACTTACTTTTTTCATCGATGACTCTCAGGATTACGCTGAAAAAATTGACCAATTACTAAAAAAGTAACCCCAATTAACGTTTCCTATTACATAGCGCTGCGGTACCTTCGCTCATCGAGGAAGAAGAGCATTGTTACACTGATAAGTCGAATTTCAATTGTAGGTGTTGCAGTAATTACAGCAGCTTTGGTGATTATTCTATCAGCCTTTAATGGAATGGAAAAAATGATTCAAACCATCTATAGTGAATTCGATACCGATATCTCTGTTTCAGTAAATAAAGGTAAAACATTCAATGAATCAGAGGTTAATTGGCTTGAATTATCAAAAATTGACGGAATAAAATCTTACAGCCGAGCCGTGGAAGAAATAGTGGTATTAAGACACGAAAAAAAATGGGTTAGCGCGACATTGGTTGGAGTTGAAACTAATTTTTTAGATGCTATTCAAGTAAATAAAAAAAATAAAAATGGGGAATATGCTCATTTAATTAGTGGAGTAGGATTTATTCAAGATCCAAAAAATAGAAACGGTCTGGGATTAATTGGGGCTGGATTAATGCAAAAGTTGAATTTATTTATCGGAAGCACAAATGAACGCGAATCAATTTTAATCTATGCGCCAAAAAGAAATGTAAAAATTCGTCCTGGGAAAACACCTTTCAATACAGATCGTATGTTTATTTCAGGATCAATTAATTATAATCGTGAAGTTAATGACGAGAAGGTTATCTGGCCACTCGAAAACGCCCAAGATTTATTTAGGTACGAAAATGAACTTACACATATCCATATTGATGTAGACGAAAGATCCGGGCTCAACAACGAAGAAGTAAAGAGTGAATTACAAAATTTATTAGGTTCAAATTTCAAGGTTAAAACAAATTACGAGAAAAATGAATTAATTTTTCAAACTAGCAAGTCTGAAAGATTGGTTGTCATCGTTATTCTAATTTTCATTTTCATTCTAGCTTCTTTTAACTTAATCGCTTCCTTAACGATGCTTTACTTCGAGAAAAAAGAAAACATGGATACCTTAAAAGTAATGGGTTTTTCAGCTAAAAATATTTTTCGAATTTTTCTTTACGAGGGGCTCCTTATTTCAGGTTCCGGTATGATAATTGGTTTATTATTAGGATACCTGGTTTGTTTGATTCAATCAACATTTCAATTAATTATAATTCGCGTCGAGCCAATCACGCCATTTCCAATTGCTTTTTCGTGGGTTGATTTCTTTTTAATCCTTTTTTCTGTAGCGGGACTTAGTTTTCTTTTTAGTTATTTTCCCGTGCGTATTTTAATTCGTAATACAAGAAGCTAATTAAAAACGAATTAATTTTTTCATTGTTCTAAATAAAAGTAGTATATTTGCGCCCAAATTTAAACGGCTTAAAATGTCAACAGTCAAAGGAAAAATTTCACAAGTTATCGGTCCAGTTGTGGACGTTCGTTTTGAAAGAGGAACCGCTCTTCCTAATATTTATGATG
>VGML01000007.1 GCA_016866415.1 Bacteroidota bacterium
GAAATCGTCGTTCATGGCGGCGTAGAAACTTGAAACAATTACTTTTACGTCAAATGACGAAGTTTCAGATGTTTGCAGTTTTTCGATTAGATTCAGTCCTTCAGTTAAGCGAGAAAATCCTTTTTCTGCTGCATCCAAGGCTGTTTCGGTGAAATCAAGCGTACTTCTATAATGTGCTTGCATCATGAAAAAGCGCAAAACATTTGCCGGATAGGCTTTTTTGAAAAGGGAGGTCGTTCCTTCGATGATTTCTTTTGGTAAAAAGTAGTTCCCTAAGGATTTACTCATCTTTTGTCCATTCACATTCAGCATGTTAGCATGCATCCAGTATTTCGCAGGATTACAACCAAATGAACCACAACTTTGAGCTATTTCATCTTCGTGATGCGGGAATTTCAAGTCCATTCCCCCTCCGTGAATATCAAAATGTTTACCGAGGTATTTCGTGCTCATCGCCGTACACTCGATATGCCAACCCGGATTTCCGTCACCCCAGGGTGAGCGCCAGATTTGCATATCTTCCGGATTCGCTTTTTTCCATAAGGCAAAATCAGCGAAAAATCGTTTTTCATCCTGAGCATTGAGTGCACGCGTTTCATTCTCCAATTCATCGACTTTACGCCCACTCAAGATTCCATAATTGAAATCCTGCATGTATTTCTTTGTATCAAAATAAACGGATCCATTTACGACATAAGCATAATCATTTTCAATAATTTGCTCAATAATTTCAATTTGCTCTTGGATGTGCCCAGTAGCTGTCGGTTCAATCGATGGGGGAAGCAAGTTATAAATTCGTTGTAATTCTTGAAACTTTACGTTGTATTTGTATACGATTTCAAGTGATTGCATTTGTTCCAAACGTGCTGCTTTTCCAATGCTATCCTCTTCCTGTCCTGTACTATTGGTGATGTGTCCAGCATCTGTAATGTTGCGAACATATTTTACTTTGTAACCAAGATGTAGAAAATAACGATAAATCAAATCGAAATTGATGAACGTGCGCATGTTGCCCATGTGTGGTTCGCTGTATAAAGTTGGCCCACATACATATATTCCAACGAAATTGTCATGCAACGGTTCAAATGTTTCCTTTTTACCAGAAAGGCTACTGTATATTTGAAGGTTTTTTCGATTTTCCATACGTTAAGTAAAATTAATTCAAATATTCCGAAGACAAAGTTACATGACTACATTCACGATTTTCCCTTGAACAATAATGACTTTTTTCGGGACTTTACCCTCTAACCACTTTTGAGATTCGTCTAATGTTAAAACATGTTCTTCAATTTCTTTTGGATTCATGCTCAGACTTAAATTGACCTTGAAGCGCATTTTCCCGTTGAACGAAACGGGATAATCGTAGGCTGATTCCACTAAAAATGCTTCGTTGAAAGTAGGGAATTTTGCTAAACTGATTGTTCCAGGGGTATTCCCTAAACGAACCCAAAGTTCCTCAGAAATATGAGGCGCGTATGGCGAAAGCATGATAATCAAATCACTTAAAATTACCATGTTGTTGCATTTTTGGTCCGTTAGCTCATTCACACAAATCATGAAATTGGAAACCCCTGTATTGAATGAAAAACGATCCAAATCGTCCTTCATCTTTTTTATGGTTTTGTGTAAAGTCTTTAATGATTCTTTTGAAGGTTCTGTTTCAGATAAAACAACATTTCCTTCCGCGTCGTGGAACAATCGCCATAGCTTTCTCAGGAAATTATAAACCCCATTGATTCCTTTTGTATCCCAGGGCTTTGTTTGCTCCAGCGGACCAAGGAACATTTCATACATTCGTAACGTATCCGCACCAAATTTTTCAACCAACTCATCGGGCGTTTGCACATTGTATTTGGATTTCGACATTTTCTCGACCTCATATCCACACACGTATGTTCCATCTTCATCGTAAATAAACTCAGCATCGGCAAAATCCGGTCTCCAGTTACGAAAAGCTTCAATATCCAGTTTATCATTATCAACCAATGAAATATCTACGTGAATTGGCGCACAAACATAGTTGTCTTTAAGTGAATGGGAAACAAACTTATTTTCTCCTATAATCAAATACACAAAACTGCTTCGACCCAAAATCATTCCTTGATTAATCATTTTTTTAAAGGGCTCATCAAATGGGATGTATCCACGATCAAAAAGGAATTTAGTCCAAAAACGCGCATATAACAAATGTCCTGTAGCGTGCTCCGAACCACCAATGTATAAGTCTACATTTTGCCAATAATCGACTTTATCCTTTCCTACAAATTCGGAGTCGTTTTTCGGGTCTAAATAGCGTAAAAAATACCACGAACTTCCTGCCCATCCTGGCATTGTTGAAAGTTCATATTCATACTCTTTGTCGTATTTCCAGTTATTGGCGCGAGCAAGTGGTGGTTCGCCGTCTTCCGTTGGTAAGTATTTATCGACTTCCGGCAGATTTAAAGGCAATTCACTTTCTTTCAAACCAAAAGGAGTTTCATCTTGATAATAAATTGGAATGGGCTCACCCCAGTATCGTTGTCGACCAAAAACAGCGTCTCTCAAGCGGTAATTTACACGGCCTTTTCCAAATCCATTTTTTGCAATTTCTTCAATGGCTCTAGAAATAGCTTGTTTCACCGCAAGTCCATTTAAAAAGTCTGATTTTATGAGTACACCTTCTTTCTCAGTCCAAGCTGCCTTTTCCATATCGTGCGCCTCATTCGTAGGAGAAATCACTTGTTTGATTGGAATATCAAAGTGTTTTGCAAATTTATAATCGCGTTCATCGTGGGCAGGAACAGCCATTACAGCACCTGTTCCATATCCTACAAGCACGTAATCACCCACCCAAATGGGAATAGGTTCTTTTGTGAAGGGATGCTCAACATACGACCCCGTGAATACACCACTTATCGTATTCACATCTGCTTGACGTTCGCGTTCACTACGATTTTTTGCCTTTTCCACATAGGCTTCAACCTGGGTTTTTTGCTCCGGTATTGTAATTTTTGCAACTAAATCGTGCTCTGGAGCAAGTGTTACAAATGATACTCCAAAAACCGTGTCTGGACGCGTGGTGAATACTTCAATGGAAGCAGAAATGTCCTCCTCCTTGACCCCCATCCAGAGAGGGAAGAAAATCGAAGCTCCTTCACTTCTACCAATCCAATTTCTTTGTGTTTCTTTAATACTTTCGGACCAATCTATTTCATTCAGTCCATTCAATAAGCGTTGTGAATATGCCGTGATTCGCATGCTCCATTGTTTCATCAGTTTGCGCTCCACAGGATGACCTCCACGCTCCGAAACACCATTTACAACCTCATCGTTTGCGAGAACTGTTCCAAGAGCGGCGCACCAATTCACATAAGACTCGCCGAGATAAGCCAAACGAAAATTCATGAGAATTTCCAATTTTTTATTTTCGTTGTAATTTTTCCATTCGTCGGCTGTAAATGGTATTACATCTTTTTCGATGTCGCCAGTTAACATGTCCAAATTCACGCCTTGAGATCCTTGTTTTTCGAAAATTTCAACAAGCGTTTGAATGTCTTCGGCTTTATTCGTTTTTGGATTATACCAGGAATTGAAAAGTTGAATGAAAATCCATTGAGTCCATTTATAATATGCTGGTGAAGATGTTCGAACCTCTCTATCCCAGTCGAAAGAAAATCCGATTTTATCCATCTGATCACGATATCGAGCGATATTCTGTTCGGTCGTAATAGCTGGATGCTGTCCTGTTTGAATTGCGTATTGTTCTGCAGGCAAACCAAAGGAATCGTAACCCATCGGATGCAGAACGTTAAATCCCTGTAGGCGTTTGTAGCGCGAATAGATATCAGAAGCGATATAACCTAGCGGGTGACCTACATGCAATCCAGCACCTGAAGGATAAGGAAACATGTCCAAAACATAGAATTTTGGTTTGCTAAGGTCTTCTGCAACTTTAAATGTTTTGTTTTCCGCCCAAAATTTTTGCCATTTGTTCTCAATCGACCTAAAATCGTAATCCATTGTTTTTGTTTAAGGTGCAAAGATAAAAGTTCATTTCGGGTCTTGGTAAAGGAATGATAAAATGTTTCATGTTCAATAAAAACTTACTAAAATCATAAGTTATTATTGAAATTTCAGAAGGGTATTAAACTTGAAATTCCCGAAATCAAAAGGATTCCATCCATCAACTCGTATCTGAAAGAAAAACGTTTTGCGAATAAAATTAAACTGAAAAGTAAAACGAGAATAATTTCAATTGGTTTTTTTTCTTCCAATAAATAATTAAACATCAGAAAAATAACAAGAAGTAAATAAAATAAAATTTGTGATTTTTGATTTCCAATCAATTGAGGAATCGTTTTCATTTTTGGGTTATCAAACTCCATGTCACGCATATCACCAGGAATCGTCAGCGCATAAAAAAGGATGAGATAATGTAAATTGAACCAACAAAATGAACCTAAAATCAATTTAGGTATAACAACTGCAATAATTGTCCAAACAATTGAAATCCATATAGCTTTTGTACTGGGAATTTTCCGCAGATTCAACTGTTTAATTGTAAAAATGTAAAGTGCTGTTATCAAAACAGTTAATCCAAATATGAATAACGTCAAAGTCTCTTGTCTCAATAAATAAATATAAATCAATGCAGACATTAAAAGACATACAGGAGCTGTCGAATAAAGAATGATTGCGTTTTTCTCATACCAAAATCGCGTTTCAATCGGAAGCTTATTATTATTTGATTTATTTAATCGATTCGAATTATAAACACCAAAAACAGCCAATGATAAAGCCACTGAAAAATGAACTGATAAATCATTTTGATTTAATATCCCGATGGAAAAGAAATAAGCAGAGATCGCTAAAAATAGATGGCTTTGAATAAACGTATTGATCCATTTTGAAATCATTCGAAGAATCTTATAACACGATCAACTTCAATTTTCTCAATACAATTACATTTTTTTCCTTTTTTACATTTCGGACAATTTTCATCGTAGACTAATGCCACTGCGTTTTCACCTAAAGCTGACCAACGACCGGGGTGAATTGGTTTACGTGTAGAAAACAAGCCAATTGCTTTGTTTCCAAATACTGCAGATAAATGATATGGCCCCGTTGAACAAGCCACAAGCCCTTCAGATAATGCGCATAATTTTATTAACTGAGGCAAAGTCAATCGACCTGTCGTATCGATAATTCGGTTATTAAATGGAATCTGTGAACGAAATTGTTCTCCTTCAACTTCTGTACCTGTGAAACAAACTGTTTTGCCCTTATCTGCCAGACGTTGTGCTAATTCGAAATAGTTTTCAAGCGGCCATTCCATTGCACTTCCTTGTGATTTCGGATGAAGAATTACCGTATCAGACAAATCAAGTTCTGATAGGAAATCAGGTAAATCTACCTTCGGAATATTAAAATGGGTTAAATAACTATTTATTTCTTTCAAACTAGGAATTTCTTTAATTCCCAATGGCTTGGCTAATTCAAAATTTAGTTGTGACTCATGTAAACTTGAATTTTTCCGACTGAAATTCAAACGGTGGTTACAAGTTAATAAATGATAAACGCGATGTGATGTACCTATTCTCACCGGAATCTTGGCCTTTTTTGCAAGCGCAGCAAGTTCCTTATTTGGAAAAACATGAATGAAAACATCCGATTTGATGAAATTCAAGCGATTTATAATAGGAAGATCCTCAATTTCTTCTAAACTGATAAATTCATTAATACAATCAAAGCATTCGACGACCTCTCTCGTATAGTTTTTTCCAAGAAAAGTCAATTTGGTTTCTGGGAATTTCTCTCGAAGCCATGCGCATAAAGGCATTGTCAATACCACATCTCCAATGCTATCCGTTCTTGAAATAATGATTCGATTCATTTTGTGTTTTTTGTTAAACGACGTAACTCACGATACTTAAAAGCATTTGACTCAGCGCTAATTTTGGCAATGTTCCAACCCGCTTTTCCATCCAAAAATCCCAATTTCAAAATGTACATTGATAAAAAACGGCTTACAGCACTCAAGAATGGGGTAAAAAAATAACATTTCCTTCCTTGTTCAGCATATTTCAAGGCCGTTAATTTGGAATATTGATCTGCTTTCAAACGATGTTGACTTTTGGAAAAATAAGAATAATGATGCAGTCTGCCTTTCAATTGATTCATTTTCAAATCTGTTGGAACCATAAGTTCTTCGTGCACAATCGCATCATTCCATTTCACTCGGGACTTAGGATAAATTCGAATTTTCCAATCTGGATTCCAACCTGAATGATGAATCCATGAACCGCAGTAATTCGTCAAACGATTCAATTCATAAATCCCATTGAATCCGGTTTTTTTTATCTCAGAAATCTCACGGATTAATTGTTCATCCAAGCATTCATCAGCGTCAACCGAAATGACATATTCCGAATTTGCCAATAATTGAGCCTTATTTTTCGTTTTCGAATAACCCTCCCATTCCATTTTGTGGAATTGAACATTAAAGGATTGGCAAATAGCCTCTGTCTGATCTGTAGAAAAGGAATCCACAACAATGATTTCATCTGCAACATTTTGCAATGATTTCAAACATCGTTCGATATTTTTTTCTTCGTTAAACGTTATGATTACCGCAGACAGTGATTCCATCAAAGTAATTTATTTAACTCTTAATCGTTGTCCGACCGTTATGCGGTTGACTCGAACCCCGGGATTGAGTTTTTGTAATTGAGCTTGAGTCAAGTTGTGTTTTTGTGCTACTTTGGAAAACGTGTCACCGCTTCGAACAACATAGTATTTTTTTGCAGGAGGTTTTGGTGGTTGGACGGCATTATTTTTCGCAATTTGATCTGAATAAATCTTTAAACGCTGACCAATATAAATATTGCCCGTTCTCAAGGCATTCCACTCCATTATTTGTTCGATGGTTACGTTAAATTTCAAAGCAATATTTTTAAGATTATCCCCTGCTTTCACTTTGTGATATTGCAGATTTTCATTTTTGGGAATCGAATCTGATAGAACGGATTGTTCAGTGTTTGTTGTGTCAGATGAATCAGCGATTTGTGCTACTGGTGTGTCAATTTGCGGAGTTGGTTTAGCTGGAGAATAAAAAGCCTTTTCCAAAGCATAAAGTGAATCTTGAACGCTAACGAGCAAGCTAATTTTCTCAAGTGGACCTGTAATGCAACGAGCAGGCTTTGATTTCGGAATAAATGTTGTTTTATAAACAGGATTTAAGGATTGAATATCTTCCACTTCCCAATTAATTAATTTGGAGATTGTAGACATGTGAACGCCTTCTGTCAAACACATTGTATCAAGTTGAGCATTGTGAATCTTCGCCTCCATCGGAATTATATTATGCTCTGCATGGTAAGTCATCATATAAGCAGCAGCGATAAAATTTGGAACGTAACCTTGTGTCTCGGCAGGCAAATATGGACGAACTTCCCAGTATGTTTTTTTATCCCCTGATTTCCGTATGGCTTTATTCACATTTCCAGGGCCAGCATTATAAGCAGCAAGGGCGAGATTCCAATCACCATAAATCCCATACAATTGTTTGAGATATCGACATGCAGCATCTGTTGCTTTTTCAGGATCCATTCGCTCATCGATGTACGAATTTTCATCCAAGCCAAAGTACAATCCGGTTTTATACATGAACTGCCATAATCCTAAAGCCCCCGCCTTCGATTTTACTTGAGGTCTCAATCCACTTTCAATAACTGATAAAAATCGAAGTTCAATTGGAATTCCGTATTCGGCCATTTTTTCCTTGTACATGTCGAAATACAGTGCTGATCGACCCATGGCAATTCGGATAAAACCTCTTCTTTCTCGAGCAAAAAACCGAATGGTTGATATCGTCGCGGCATTACAATCCAAATGAAAGGGTGTCATTTCATTCATTCGTTGCAATCGCTCACAAATTTCTTCATTGGTAAAATTTGGTATTTCGCCCGGTTCATAATTGAGTGCGTTGATTATCGAATCGTATTTGGTGTCATTGATATAATCCGCATAAAACAATTGCAAACTTTGTTGAACTGTATTGATAAATGCTTCAGAATTCAGCGTATCGCTAGGTTTGGAATTTCTATTTGATTGTTGTCCAAACGAAACGTTTAAAATTAAAAACGAAAGGAAAACCAGATAATTAAATCGCTTATATTTTTTCAATAATTTCTGCATATTCAAAAAGTTCACCTTCTTTAAAACGATCGGTCATAATTTGTATTCCAAATGGCAATCCATTCGAATGATTTCCTAAAGGTATACTCATTGCTGGATTCCCAGTCAGATTTGCATGAACGGTGAAAATATCTTGCAAATACATTTGAATGTTATCCTTGATTGCATTTTTTTCAAAAGCTGTCGATGGGGTTGTTGGCATCAAAATGAAATCAACATCGGAAAACATTTCATCCGTTTTATTTTTTAGAATTCTTCGGACTTTTTGAGCTTTTGTATAGTAAGCATCGTAATATCCATGAGATAAAACAAATGTGCCCGCCATAATCCTTCTTTTTACTTCGACTCCAAATCCTTCTGAACGAGAATTAATGTAGGTCTGTTCAACACCCGCTGCTTTTGTACTGCGGTAACCAAAGTGAACTCCATCAAACCTTGCTAAATTCGAGGATGCTTCGGCAGTTGTTAGCACATAATAAGCTGGTACAATGTAATCTAAATAGGGAAAAGATAATTCAATTATTTCGTGTCCTTCTGATTTAAGGGAATTTATCTTATTATCTAGAAGGGCTTTAACCTCTTGATCTAATCCAGGATGATTCAAACATTCAGAAATAATTCCAATTCTAAGTTTTTCTGGTACGTGAGAAGATTTCTCAATGGCAATCGAAGACGAAGTAGAATCATATTCATCTTTACCTGCCATTATTGATAACAGTAATTTTGAATCCTCAATATTATTTGTGAAAGTTCCAATCTGATCAAAGGATGACGCGTAAGCAATTAACCCATACCGGCTTATTCTTCCATAAGTTGGTTTCAATCCATAAGTTCCCGTCCAAGATGCTGGTTGACGAACGGATCCTCCTGTATCACTTCCTAATGAAACGGTACAAAGCCCAGCGGATACTGCTACAGC
Source organism: Bacteroidota bacterium (assembly GCA_016866415.1). Lineage (GTDB taxonomy): Bacteria > Bacteroidota > Bacteroidia > Flavobacteriales_D > Crocinitomicaceae > UBA952. Next base: position 9,095 of record VGML01000007.1, read on the forward strand.
CGAACCTCCCGATGATCCGCCTGGGACATAGTTTTTCTTGAGATTATTTTCTACAGAACCGAATGCCGAATTCTCATTAGAACTTCCCATTGCAAATTCATCACAGTTCAAGCGCCCAATTATAATTGCATCTTCATCAATTAAACGTTGTAGGGCCGTTGCCGTGTAAATCGATTCAAAACCTTCTAATATTTTTGAAGCCGCTGAAACTCGATGATTTTTGTAACAGATGTTATCTTTAATTCCGATAACAACGCCTGCTAATTTACCGGCTTTTCCTTCTTTTATTTTTTGATCAACAGTTTGAGCGCTTTTAAGTGCTGACTTTTCGAATACCTCCAAAAAGGCATTGAGATGAAAGTTTTGCTCAATAAGCTTCAAATAGCTTTGGGTTATTTCCAAAACAGTTTTACCGGATAGCAGAGCTTCCTTGATTTGACTTATCGAACGATACATGGAATTTTATTTATCCTCCGGCTTAACCTCGGTTGATGCCGACGTTTTCTTGTCTTCGCCTTTGGAAGCATCCTTGAATTCTTTCATTCCTTGACCTAAACCACGCATTAGTTCCGGAATTTTTTTACCTCCAAAGAAAAGTAAAACGATAACCAAAATAACAATTATTTCTGGGGCCCCAATTGCACCTAAAACAAGTCCGCTGAAAAGTAACATAAGGATGAATTAATTAATTTCAATTCAAAATTAACAAAAATAAACCGATAACTTCTATAAATATTCGAAATTAACGCTTTATAACTTTCTTGCAACCTCTACTTCTTCAAATGCTTCAATGATGTCACCAATGTGAATGTCGTCGAATTTGTCGATGTTCAAACCACACTCATAATTATTTTTCACTTCTTTTACATCGTCTTTAAAGCGTTTCAAAGAACCAAGAACCCCAGTATGAACAACGATTCCATCACGTATTACACGCACTTTGGAAGTTCGTTTGATAATACCATCTAATACGTAACAACCCGCGATTGTTCCAACTTTCGTAATATCGAATGTTTCACGTATTTCAGCAGACCCAAGAACTTTTTCCTCGATATCTGGTGACAACATCCCTTCCATCGCGGCCTTGATTTCTTCAATAGCTTTGTAGATTACAGAATAAAGTCTAATGTCAATTTGTTCATTTTCAGCAAGTTTTCTCGCACTTACAGATGGACGAACCTGGAATCCAATGATAATAGCGTCTGAAGCAGAAGCCAAATTAACGTCGGCTTCGGAAATCGCTCCGACTCCTTTGTGAATGATATTGATTTGAATTTCAGGTGTGCTTAAGTTTAGTAAAGCATCGGATAACGCCTCGATAGAACCATCTACGTCACCTTTAACTATGATGTTCAGTTCCTTGAAGTCACCAATTGCCAATCGACGTCCGATTTCATCAAGTGTAATATGTTTCGTAGTTCGTAAACCTTGTTCACGGTATAACTGCTCACGTTTTTGTGCAATTGATTTTGCCTCTTTTTCGTCATCAAGAACATGAAATTTATCTCCTGCATTTGGCGCTCCTCCGATTCCCAATACTGAAACTGGTTGTGCTGGACCAGCTTCCTTCAAGTTCGTGCCATGCTCATCATGCATAGCACGAACACGACCGTAATATCGTCCAACTAAAATAACATCTCCAACACGCATTGTTCCTGCTTCCACTAGCATATTCGTTACGTAACCTTTTCCTTTATCAAGAGAAGATTCAATAACTGTTCCTACTGCATTTTTATTTGGATTTGCTCTCAAATTCAAAATTTCGGCTTCCAATAAAACCTTGTCAAGCAACAAATCAATATTTAAATTTTGTTTTGCCGAAATTTCTTGACACTGGTACTTACCACCCCAATCTTCAACCAAAATGTTCATGGCAGATAATTGTTCACGAATCCTATCCGTGTTTGCGCCTGGTTTGTCTATTTTATTAATTGCAAAAATCATTGGTACATTTGCGGCTTGTGCGTGAGAAATCGCCTCTTTCGTTTGTGGCATCACATCATCATCCGCTGCAACAATGATTATAGCGACATCCGTTACTTGAGCTCCACGTGCACGCATTGCAGTAAAGGCTTCGTGTCCTGGCGTATCTAAGAATGTCATTTTTCTTCCATCCTTCAAGGTAACGGAGTATGCACCGATGTGCTGGGTGATTCCTCCAGCTTCCCCTTCGGTAACGTTCGCATTTCGAATTTTATCAAGTAAAGAGGTCTTACCATGATCAACGTGTCCCATTACGGTAATAATTGGTGGTCTATCGACTAAATCCTCTTCATTATCCTCTACAACTTGAATTGCCTCCTGAACTTCCGCGCTTACGAATTCCGTCTCGTACCCAAATTCATCGGCAACAATTTGAATAGTTTCTGCATCCAAACGTTGATTGATTGAAGCAAAAATTCCCAGAGACATACAAGCCGAAATTACTTGAGTCGGCTGAACGTTCATCATCGAAGCTAACTCCGAAACCGTTACGAATTCAGTTAGTTTTAAGATTTTTTCAGCTAATTCAGCCTGTTCAAGTTCTTCTTGTCGACGCTGAGCAACTAAATCACGTTTAGATCTTCTATTTTTAGAGGCTTTCGATTTACCTCCCTGATTTGAAAGTCTTGCAAGAGTTTCTTTGATTTCTTTCTGAATATCTTGTTCAGAAATTTCTTTCTTTTCGAATTTCTGTCCCGGCGTAAACTTCCCTTGACCTCCAGCTGGTTTAGTTCCTGTTGAACCTGGATTTATTTCTACTTTTTTGATTCGTTTCCGCTTCCTCTTTGAGTCAGAACTTTCAGTATTAGAGGGAGGCGTTGTAGGTGTTTTCGGTTTTTCAACTGGTAAATCAATTTTACCCAAAACTGTTGGTCCAGAAAGAACCTTTCGCTCAAAACGAATGGTTTCAATCTCTAACTCAGCCTCTTTTTCTGGAGCTTTCTCCTCAATTTTTTCTTCAACTTTTTTAACTTCAGATTGAACAGGGTCTGGCTTTTTCTTATCTGGTCGGGTTTTTTGGTTGATTGAACTTAAATCAATTTTACCAACGACTTGAACTTTGATATCGTTTGAGTCATCTGAATTTTCAGGTAATTTCGGAGTTTCCTCTTTCGCCGTTCCTGTGTAAACCTGTTGCTTTATTTCTTCAATATTGATAGCAACATCATCATCCTCTTCATCCTCTGTTTCAACAGAGGGCATTTCCTCAGTTTTGTCCCTCAAGGAAATACTTTCTCTTCGCTCCCTTCTCGCAGCCGATTTGGATTGCTCTTTTAAATTCTGATCCGCGGCAAATTCTTGACACAACAAATCAAAGTGCTCAGGTTCCAAACGTGTATTTGGATTGGTATCAATTTTAATCCCTTTAGACTGCAAAAACTCAATCAATGTTGGGATTCCAACATTGAGTTCTCCAGCCGCTTTACCTAGTCGAATTGGTTTACCCGCCATATTTCTTTTTTACTAATTATCCCGATTAATTTATTTATTCAAACTCAGCTCTTAAGATTTTGAATACTTCTTCAATCGTTTCTTTTTCTAGATCTGTTCGTTGAACAAGATCATCAATGCTAATTTCTAATACTGATTTTGCCGTATCGCAACCAATTGCCTTTAATTCATCAATGATCCAGCCATCGATTTCATCTGCGAATTCTTCTAAGTCAACGTCTTCGATATCCACTTCACCATCCCTATATACATCAATTTCATACCCACATAATTTACCAGCTAACTTGATGTTATTTCCTCCTTTACCGATAGCCAATGAAACTTGATCTGGTTTTAAGAAAACTTTCACGCGACCTTCTTCCTCCAAAATTTCCATCGAGGAAACTTTAGCAGGGGACAATGCACGTTGAACCAATAATTGGTTGTTTGTTGTATAGTTGATTACATCGATATTTTCATTTCGTAATTCACGAACAATTCCGTGGATACGAGACCCTTTCATGCCAACACACGCACCAACTGGATCGATTCGGTCATCATAGGATTCAACAGCAACTTTAGCTCTTTCTCCTGGTTCACGAACAATTTTCTTAATTGTGATAAGCCCGTCAAATACTTCAGGAACTTCTAATTCAAATAGTCTTTCCAAGAATTCAGGAGCAGTTCTCGACAATATAATAACAGGAGTGCTATTTCGCATGTCAACTTTAGATACGACCGCGCGAACCGCTTCACCTTTCTTAAAGAAATCGGCAGGAATTTGCTCTGATTTTGGAAGGATAAGTTCGTTACCATCATCATCAATAACCAAGATTTCTTTCTTCCAAACTTGGTAAACTTCACCTGTAACAATTTCCCCAACACGCTCTTTGTATTTTTTATACAAATGATCTTTTTCAAGCTCTAGAATTCGAGAAATCAAATTTTGACGAAGAGAAAGAATATTTCTTCTACCGAAATCAGCAAATTTGAATTCTTCAGTTACTTCCTCACCTATTTCAAAGTCTGGTTCAATTTTTATAGCATCAGAATAAGCAATCTCTGTATTTGGATCCTCAACTTCATCATCATCAACGATTTCTTTGTTCAAGAAAATCTGAACGTCCCCTTTATCAATGTTAACAATGATGTCAATGTGTTCATCTGTATTAAATTTCTTTTTAAACATCGCACGAAACACATCTTCCAAGACATGCTGCATGGTTTGTTTGTCAATGTTCTTTAATTCCTTAAACTCCGAAAACGAGTCAACTAATTCTAAGCTATTCATATTTTATCATTTAAAAGATACGACGATTTTTGCTTCTTTTACTTCATTAAATGGCAACTCGTGGTATTCGGTCACCAATTCCTTTCTTTTTTTAATATCTAATTTTTGCATGGTTTTGCTTTCAAGTATTACTTTCTCATCCATCACTTTAATGATTTCACCTTGAATTTTGCTCCCTGTCTTCAATACCACACTTAAGTTTCTTCCTACATTTTTTACATACTGATTAATATGTCTCAAAGGCTTATCAAGTCCAGCAGAGGAAACATGCAATTCGAAATCCTCTTTTTCACGATCCAGGTTGTGTTCGATATTCCGTGAAACAGAAACGCAATCATCAACTGTAACGCCACCTTTCAACTTATCAAGTTCCAAATGAATGACGTTTGTTGCAGAAATCGAAAGTTCAACAATGTACAATCCATTGTTCAATTCCGCCATGCGCTCTTCAGCTAATTTCAGTATTGTTTCTTTACTAATCATTTCTAGAATAAAAGAGGGGACTTTCGTCCCCTCTCGTTTTCATCTCTAAATTTCTGATACAAAAGTAGTGTGAATATTTAAACTGACCAAATTATTTCGCAATTTTTTAACTTAACTTTGCTTATGCTTGTTGAAATAGAGGATAAAATTATATCCACCGAGATTTTTAGTCAAAAATTCGTTTGTGATTTAAATGCTTGTAAAGGAGCGTGCTGTGTGGAAGGGGATACAGGTGCGCCGTTAACTAATATAGAGGTCAAATTGATTAAGAACAATCTCGATAAGATCAAACCTTTTATGTCGGAATCTGGAATTTCTGAAGTTGAAAAAAATGGTGTCAGTTATTTGGATGAGGAACAAGAACAAGTTACCAGTCTATTAAATGGTCGAGATTGTGCCTTCGTTTACAAAGACGAAAATGGAATCGCAAAATGTTCAATCGAAAAAGCCTATCGTGAAAAACAAATCGATTTCAACAAACCGATTTCCTGCCACCTCTACCCCATTCGCGTGAAAAAATTTGGCGAATACACGGCCTTAAATTACGCCCGATGGAAAATTTGCGGACCCGCTTGCAGCTGTGGTGAGAAATTACAAGTTTCTGTTTATCGTTTTCTTAAAGAGCCTTTGATTCGTGCTTTTGGCGAATCTTTCTACAAGGAGCTAGAATTGTTAGATAAGGAAATGAGCTCTGAGTAAAGTTTCCGCGCGCCCTCAAAATCCAGCTGCGGCGCCAAACACCTTCCTTTGTGACAAATGTAGATACCTTGCTTTTCGTAATTTATTGACATAGGAACCTCACGATGGTAAGAAATCACCACATTTTCTCCAATAAAAGGTAATATTTCCTCGCGTTCGAATTCCATGTCAACCAGATTGATTTCAATAGGTTCGTTTAAAATTTCAAGTAATAATTGTCCCCAATTCGAATAGCCTGAGCCGTAATATTCCATTCCTTCGTATACGTTCGCAAGCATTTGTTTTGCGTTGGAAATCCAAGCATTGTCTCTGAAATAATGTCCGAGCTTCCAAAAATTTCGTGCAATCACGGAATTGCTAGCTGGAATTACATTGTCGTTTAATTCCATCTTACGTGCAATTAAATTCGAATCTGTAGACGTGAAATAGCACATTTTACTCTCGGCGTTCATGAAATTTTGCTCAACGTCCTCTGTCAATTCTTTTGCTGATTCGAGCCAATGGAATTCTGCGGTTACTTGATACAAGGCGATGAAAGCATCAATGGTGTGGGCGTAATCCTCTAAAAAACCTTCGATTTTCGTTTCTCCTTTTGAGAAAACACGTTTGAGCTTTCCACTTGCATATTGCTTTTCAAGAATCCATTTTCCACAATTTCGAGCTAAAATCAAGAATTGTTCCTCGTGAAGAGTTACATATGCGTCACACAAGCCACGAATCGTCATTGCGTTCCAACCTGTCAAGCATTTGTAATCCAAACCAGGAAACGTTCGTGCTTTTCGTTCTTCAAAAAGTCTGTTTTTAACTTCAGAAACCTTTGACTTTATTACATCAATAGAAATTCCTTTTTTCTTGGCGAATTCAGAATCCGTTTCCCTTCTCAAAAGAATGTATTTTTCATCCTCCCAGAATCCAAACTGATTGATATTGTAGTATTCACGAACAAATTTCAAATCCAAGTCCTGAATTTTTTGAAACTCCTCTTCCGACCAACAATAGAATTTCCCTTCCTCTCCTTCGGTATCGGCATCCAATGCACTGTAAAAAGCACCTGATTGATCCAACATTTCACGTTGTAACCATTCAATTGTTTCAAAAACGGTTTCTTTGTAAAGATTGTCGGGTTTTTCTCGAAAAGCCTTGGAGTAACCGGAAATAAGTTGGGCATTGTCGTAAAGCATTTTCTCAAAGTGCGGCACTTTCCAAATCATATCTACGGAATACCGAGCGAAACCACCTCCAATTTGATCATAAATTCCACCAAGTGCCATTTTTTGAAGCGTCAGTTGGACGTGATTCGAAACTTTTTCAGAATCAAACTTCTTTGCATAGCTCAAAAGAAATGAATAATTGTTAGGCATAGGAAACTTTGGAGCCTTATTCATTCCTCCTTCCAAATTATCAAATTGCCTCGACCATCGCAAAATCATTTCATGCAACTTTTCCTCTGAAAATTGAACGATTTCTTGCGGAACATCAATCAATTCGCTTTGAGCTATTCCTTCTTGCAATTTCTGAGCATATTCCAAAACGCGCTCAGGATCTTGCTCCTTTGTATGAACAAGTGATCTCAAAATATGAACCCATTGTTCCTTGGGAAAATAAGTTCCTCCGTAAACAGGACGGCTATCAGGAAGCGTAAAACAATTCAAGGGCCAACCACCGCGTTGAGTCATCAACTGAACCGCAGTCATATAAATTTGGTCTACATCCGGGCGCTCTTCCCGATCGACTTTGATGTTTACGAAGTGCTTGTTCATGATTTCGGCAACCTCAGCATCTTCAAACGATTCATGCTCCATCACGTGACACCAATGACAAGCGGAATAACCAATGCTGATCAGAACGAGTTTGTTTTCCTCTTTCGCTTTTTCAAATGCTTCATCTGACCACGGAACCCACTGAACGGGATTGTACGCATGCTGCAATAGGTATGGAGATGTTTCCGAAATGAGGTTGTTAGGATGAGTTGTTGCCAAAATATTTGTAAAATTATCGAGAATACTTATTAAATTCGCCCAAACGAAATTAAGCAATCTTACAATTTTTATAGGGTGGTATTTTCCAGTTTAACGTTTATTTACCTTTTCTTGCCACTCAGTTTGATATTTCACTACGTTACATCAAACAACCTTTTTCGCAATTTAACCTTAACAATTTTCTCCTTAGTTTTTTACGCTTGGGCAGAGCCGATGTGGATTTTCCTTATGATTTTCACAGCGATGTTCGATTATTCCATGGCGCTTTTAGTCGAACGATGGCGGGGGTATATAGGTTCAAAAATAGCTGTGACATTCTCGGTTATTGTGAACATAGCCTTACTGATTTCTTATAAATATGGTGGATTTATTCACGATAATTTAAGTTACCTATTTCCACTCCCATTCGATCGTCCGACGAATTCGTTGCCTGTAGGGATTTCGTTTTACACATTCATGGTCATTTCCTACATTGTGGATGTTTACAAGGGAGAGCTGAAAGCGCAAAAAAATCCGCTTAACTTCTTGATGTTCATTAGCTTGTTCCAGCATTTGGTTGCGGGTCCAATTGTTCGATACAAACATATTGCAGACCAAGTCGATTCACGAACGGTAAATTGGCAAACGCTGAGTGAAGGTGTATCACGATTTTGCCTAGGTCTGTTCAAAAAGGTAGTAATCGCCAACGTGGCAGGGGTTTTAGTCAAAAAGTATTTAGACGTCGGATTCAATGATTTATCGAGTTATGAAGCTTGGTTTGGAATTACGATGTTTTCAATTCAATTGTATTTCGATTTCAGTGGTTACTCCGACATGGCAATAGGTCTTGCTAAACTTTTTGGATTCCATTTCGACGAGAATTTCAGGCATCCATATGCTGCTATTTCAGTTGGAGACTTCTACCGCCGTTGGCACATCTCCTTAGGTAAATTCTTTCGGGATTATGTTTACATTCCATTGGGAGGTAATCGAAGCAATCAGTTGCGAAATATTATGATTGTTTGGCTTTTAACCGGAATTTGGCACGGAGCAAGTTGGAACTTCGCTCTTTGGGGTTTTTACTTTGGTTGTCTGATGATCATTGAAAAAACGTTCGAAAAAGTTCTCGCAAAAACGCCAAGAATATTGAGGCATACTTACACCTTGATTCTAATTGTTTTCAGTCGGGCAATTTTTTATTTCACGAATTTCGAAATGTTAAAGTTATTCGTGGCAAATTTATTTTCCTCCGATAATCCAATCGGTGTTGGTTTTGCGACGGATTTAATGGAGCATGTTTTCTGGTTTGTATTGGTCATTTTATTTTGTATTCCATGGGATGAAATTTACACGAAGGAAACAAAAGTTGCCCTGGGTGCAGAGCGTTTTTACGAAAAAGCCAAACCTATTTTGAATGTCGCGATGCTTTTTCTAGCAACCTTGTTATTGGTTAATTCAACCTACAATCCATTTTTATATACTCGTTTTTAATGACCAATAAGCTAAATACAATTCTGTTTTTCTCCTTGCTTTTTGGGATTCCGCTGCTTTATTTCGTGATGCCGAAGCAAAAAATATCCATTGGCGAAAAAAGAAAATTGGCCGTTGTTCCAGAGTTGAATTACGAGAGTTACATCAAAGGAGCTTGGGCAGATAGCATGGATTCTTATGTAGACGACCATTTTCCTTTTCGAACTTCGATGATAGATATGGCTGTGGAATTCCAATCTTGGAAAGGAATCCATTTGAAAGAACAAGAAAAGGTCTTTGTTTCTCAAAAACCAAAGGTTAACAAAATTAAAAATGAAAAAGATTCGACAGGATCTGAAATTAATTTTTTGGATGAATTCGAACAAGCCTACTCAGGATCTATGCTGATTATCAATGGAAGTGTTTATCCAATGGGAGGCGGAAGTCCAGCAATGTCAAGGCACTTTTCTAAAATGGTAAGTGAATACGCCGAACAACTGAAAGGTGAGTGTCGCGTTTTCTCAGCTGTCGCACCGCTCTCTTCTGCATTTATTCCTGTTGAAAAATACAAGCAATATAATGCTCAAAACAAAAAAACATTGAAAGCAATCGGTTCAAGTTTGTCGAATGGTGCCATTTTTTGTGATGTCTTTGAAGAAATGAATAAGCACGCATGTGAGAAAATGTACTTCAGCACAGATCATCATTGGAAACCAATTGGTGCTTATTATGCGTATGTCGCTTTCTGCAATGCGGCTGGATTTGAAGCTATTCCGATTAATAAAATGGAAAAGCGAACGAAATACAATTTCTTGGGAAGTTTATATCAACACACGCTTGATCCATCTGTCAAGAATAATCCAGATACGATGGAGTATTATATCCCAAAAGTAACGACAACTGCGGTTCGCTATACCGCTTATGGTTACGACAAACAATCTAAATCACAAGTTTTTGCGCATGGATCTTCAGGAGGAAACACCTATTCAACCTTCATCAGCGGTGATGCACCTATGATGCGTATTAATACAAACGTTAAAAATGGCAAAAAAGCAATTGTAATTAAAAATTCATACGGAAACGCCTTCATTGTCTATTTAATAAGTCATTACGAAGAAATTTGGGTGGTGGATTTTCGCTATTCCAAACAAAACATCATTGAAACAATTCGAAAGAATAAAATTAATGACATGATTTTTGCCTTGGGAATGTACGGAGCAATGAGCAAAGGAACAATCAATATGATGCGAAATTTAGGAAAGCAAAGTGGAATTTATGTGCCGCCAAAACCAGTAATTACTGAACCTCAGGATTCGATCACGACAGATCCCGCTGTACTTCCGACAGACACAACGACAACAAATTAACCGGATGAAACTCCTTCAACTAATATCTTGCGTTTTTCTGACAGTTTCCGTTTTTTCTCAGAAGTTGGAATATCCCGCCTCACTGAAAGTTGATACTTCTTACGCTTATATTCAGTTTTATTCTAACGAAACGGTTAAAAAACTTGCAACACACTTCGACAATGTTTCGCGAGATAAAATGGTATTCATCCATTACGGTGGAAGTCACATACAAGCGGAATACCCAACAACAGTGGCCAGAAAGAATTTCCACGAGCGATATGGTTCAGGAGGTAGAGGTTTGATATTCAATTACGGCGCTGCAAACACCTATTCTTCGATTAATTATGCTTCAACTTTTAAAGGAAAATGGAAATTCAACAAAAGTTTTCAAGGAAGAAAAGCGGATATTCCTCTTGGCGTTTGTGGTATGACAGTCGAATCTTCCGATACCAATGCGAGTCTGAATTTCAAGTTTAAGAACCAAATTACTCCTGGTGAACATCGAGTTTATTTATTCTATGAGAATGATTCTATTTCAAATGATATTAGCGTTTTCTTCAACTCAAAACAAATCGATCCGGCTCTTCAACAATTAAGTTACACTTCATTTGGAATGACTTTTTTGTGGAATGACTCCATCAAAACAATTGATTTAAACGTCAAACCAAAAACAGGAGGAAAACGCTTTCGTTTTTATGGAATGTCCATTGAAAATGAGAAAAATTCTGGGATTGTTTACCATTCTACGGGAGTTGGTGCAGCAGCACATCGAGCGATGTTGATTTTAGATAAATTACCCGAGCAAGCCGCCGTTTTAAAGCCAGATGTCGTTTTATTGGACTTCGGAACAAACGATATTTTGTACACCAATAAAATTGATGGAGGCCTACAGAATGAAATTGAAAAGGCAATTAAAAAGTTTAGAGAAATTAATCCTGAAATACTGATCGTATTGACATCAACGCAAGATTTATTCTATAAAGGAAAATACATCACTGCTGGAGTTGAATTTCGTGACCTAATGGATTCAATCGCAAAGAAAAACGATTGTCTTTTATGGAATTGGTACGACTTAGCAGGCGGGTTAAAAACCATTCGAACATGGTATGATGAGGGTTATTGCCAAAAAGATTGCATTCACCTCACAAAAAAGGGCTATGACATTAAAGGTCAGATGATTTATAATTCGTTTGTAAATACTTACGAAATGTATAAAAAGAATAATTCCATTTCTTCATTTAACATCCCAGGAAAAAACTATTTTGAAAAACAGCCAGTTGATTCACTGGCATCAATAAATTCGGATTCGGTTAGTATTGAGAGGAATGTAATTCCCAAGGACCCAACTCCGAAAAAACCTGTTCCTGCTCGCAGTCAAAAAACATATGTGGTAAAATCGGGCGATTCTTTGTCGAAAATTGCGGATAAATTCAATGTTTCATTAACTAAGTTAAAGTCCATTAACGGCTTGAGAAGTGATATGATTCGTCCAGGACAAAAGTTGAAGATTCCTTAAATTAGATCGAATTAAAAAGGCTACCTCAATTGAGATAGCCTTTAAACTTTATAGTTGTTTTCGTTTAGTTCGTCTTTCGGTACAATAGCAAAAGTAGTAGTGTCAGAAATTGGCTTTTTAGCCGTGTTAATCCCTTTTCCATAGCCTTAATACTTTACAACTGTCTTTGTTTGCGCTCCTGTTGCATTTGAAATATTCAACAAGTAAGAACCCTGAGACAAATTACTCATATTTAAATCTAAAGTAGAAGTTACTTCTTTTGAAAAAATTGTTCTACCGTTCAAATCACTCAAAGTTATAATTGAAGGAATCTCGGTTGCAAAGTGAAGGACATCGGCACATGGATTTGGATAATAAGATACCTCATTTGACGTGTTCTCTGTCAAATCAGCTGTAGGAGGCAACAAAACCCCATCTACAACATGAACAACACCATTATCTGCTAAAACATCCGCTAATGTTACCGTTGCATCATTTATTTGAACCCCATTTGTTAGTGACACAATCACATCTTCACCATTAACCGTAGCAACTGGACCGGCAGTTAATTGTGTTGATAAAACTGTACCGTCTACAACGTGATATGTTAAAACATCAGCTAGGTTAGGTAATGCTAAAATACCAGCAAGATCAGTATTCAATGCCGTTGCAAGATTATCAAATGCAGCGTTGGTAGGAGCAAAAACAGTGAATTCTGAAAAAGGATCTGTTAAAACAGGTAATAATTCAGCGGTTACAACTGCTGTTGCCAAGGTTGAAAATCCATTGTCTAACGCCACATCTACAACGGTTTCTATTGGTAAAACGACAGCGTCTAATACATGAACAACACCATTATCAGCATTAATATCAACTGCAGTCACTTGCGCTTGGTTAACAAATACGTCACCATCAGCAGTAGCCGTAAGCTTTAATGTATTTGTAGTACTTAGTGGTTGAACAACAGCACCATTTGTCACCGCTGAAGAAAGAACTTCTGTTCCCAAAACGTGATAGGTTAAAATATCAGCCAAACCAGGTAAAGCTAAAAGACCATTTACTGTTGTTCCCAGCTCATCGGCTAAATCATCAAACGCATCATTCGTTGGGGCGAAAACTGTATAGTTTGCTAATGGGTTTGTTAAAGCCGGTAACAATTCTGCTGTTACTACGGCAGTTACTAATGTACTGAAACCATTGTCAATCGCAACGTCTGCAACTGTTTCTACAGGTAATACCACTGCGTTTAAAACATGTACAATTCCATTATCAGCATTAATATCAACAGAGGTTACTTGAGCTTGATTAACAAAAACATTTCCCGTTGAGGTTGCTGTCAACTTTAATGTATTTGTTGAACTTAATGGTTGAACAATTGCACCGTTTGTTACAGCTGATGAAGGAACTTCTGTTCCTAAAACGTGATACGTTAATACATCTGCTAAGTTTGGAAGCGCCAACAATCCGCTTACTGTTGTATTTAAAGCTGTTGCAAGATTATCAAATGCTTGATTCGTTGGAGCAAAAACTGTGTAGTTTGCTAACGGATTTGTTAATGCAGGCAATAATTCGGCCCTTACAACTGCTGTTACTAATGTACTGAACCCATTGTCAATCGCAACGTCAGCAACTGTTTCTACTGGTAATAAAACAGCATTGGTAACGTGAACTGTTCCATTACTTGCGTTTAAATTTGCGGTGGTAACTTGTGCATGATTCGCAAATACATTTCCTGTACCAGTTAACGTTAATTTTAAAGTATTGGTTGGACTTAAGGGAGAAACAATCGCACCGTTTGTCACAGCAGTTGAGGGAACGGTAGTACCTAACACGTGATACAATAGTATATCATCTAAATTAGGTAATGCCAATAAACCATTGATATCAGTTCCTAATGCAGTTGCCAAAGCCGTAAATGCAGCGTCATCTGGAGCAAAAACGGTTAATGTCGCAGATGGATTCTGTAATGCTCCTGCAAGATTTTCTTGAATTAGTGCTGCCTCCAAATATGTATGGTTTGGACTTGTTGCAATCACATTGTCAAACACATTTGTTTGGGCGAAGATTCCATTACTCGCCAATAATAGCGTTCCTAGGACGCTTGAAAATGTAAAAATTTTTTTCTTCATAATTTTTTGTTTAAAGTTTAAATTAAATCATTAAACAAAACAAATTAAAAAGAGTTCGAATCATTTAGAAAAAAAACGTTATTTAACTTTTATCAATACCACAAAATTTCATCAACCAATTTGAAATTACTTAAAGAATTAATGCCTGATATAAATTAGCTAAGGACAAAAGTTGAATATTGCTCAATAATTAAATACTCGAATTAACTTCTTTTTAAAAAATAAAAACAATCGCGTTTTTCTAATTGTTAACTTTGTCAAAAAACATAAATTATGTACCCGGCAGAATTAGTAAAACCAATGAAAGAAGACCTTACGAATGTAGGTTTCAAAGAATTAACAAATGCAACAGAGGTTGATCAAACAATACAAAATGCTGAAGGAACACTTCTTGTGGTTGTAAACTCCGTTTGTGGTTGTGCAGCAGGAAATATGCGTCCGGGAGTAAAACTATCGCTTCAACAAGACAAAAAGCCAACAAACTTAACTACTGTATTTGCAGGTGTTGATACGGATGCAGTTGCTCAAGCAAGAAAGTATTTTTTACCTTATCCGCCATCATCCCCTTCAATTGCTTTGTTTAAAGATGGTAAGTTGGTTCACTTTTTAGAAAGACATCACATCGAAGGTGGAACAGCTCAAATGATTGCCGCAAATCTCGAAGCGGCCTACGACGAGTTCTGTTAATGAAACGCATTTATTATTTAAGTTCGTGCGACACATGTCGTCGTATGATGAAAGAATTTAATAGTCTTGATGAATTTGAATTGATTGATATTAAATCAACTCACATCGATACGGAAACACTTGAGTTCTTAAAAGAAAAAGTTGGTTCCTATGAAGCGTTGTTCTCAAAACGAGCGATTAAATACAAAACACTTGGGTTAAAAGACAAACATCTTTCTGATCAAGAATTTAGACAATTGATTCTGGATGAATATACGTTTTTGAAACGTCCCGTTTTGATTGATGGAGAAGTAGTTTTAGTTGGGAAATTAAACTAATTTTTCTAAAAATAAATCGGAAAAACTCCAAACTTTGAACCTCTGATGTAAATTGCGGGAAGGGGTATTTTTATTACGTTCACTTGTTTCAAAACCTTTTTCCAAAAATCATTCTTAATATTCAGTTCGTTTAAATCAATATCAAGAGAAAAAAGAAATTCTCGTTTTGAATTATAGTTCTGATATACCTCAGCATTTCCCACCAACTTTTCATCTGCACTATACCCAAAACTCAAACAAAGCCATTTTGGGACCGACTTTAAGCCCAGGTTTCCTGGTGAAAAACTCAACCAATACGTTTGTCCGTTGTAATCTTTAAGCAGTTGTTCAGCAAAATTACTACCAAGAACCTCTGGCCTAATTGGAGCATATTTAGTTGTATGAAACGAGAACTTTGGAATAAAAATTTGTTTCGAAAAAGCGTATTCCTGCCCCACGAATAAGGCTGCTCCTCCAAAATTAGAGGCCATATCCCACCAGGAGAACCCCCAGTCTTTTGAAAAACCATCCATTACTTCAAGTGATGTAAGATAACTAAAACCTATTGCGCTTCCGATTAAATTTGATTTTTGCGATTCTATTCCGTTCCAACGAAAATTTCCAGAAAGCACTGATGATAAATGATATCCTGTAAAAACATGACCTGCCTTATCCATTTGAAGCCAATTCGATCCGTCATTGAATAAATGAAAATCTTTTTGGAAACTCTCTTTATACCATACTTGTTGAAGCGAAATAATACTTCCTATATATGTGGTTCCTATAGCTACGCTTGAGCCTATTAATCGCTTTTTATTTAAAGAATCGGCGTCTGTCCAAAAGGAGTGATATTTCTGAGCAAAACTCAGATTTGTAAAGACACAAAAAACAATAAAAAACTTATTCACTTATCGAAGTTAGAGAATAAATGCAAAAGAAAAGCGTTTAAATGTAAGGTTGAGGTATATTTGATTTCTAAACGATAATTATGGAACACGTAAGAAAAGATTGGAACGAAATTAAGAGCAATGACAGTTGGTCTATTTTTAAAATCATGTCGGAATTTGTTGAGGCCTATGACCGCATGGCGAAAATCGGCCCTTGTGTTTCCATTTTTGGTTCAGCGCGGACCTTACCAAGTAATAAATATTATCAATTGGGAATTGAAATCGCTGAAAAACTCGCAAAAGCTGGTTATGGAATTATCTCAGGAGGCGGCCCTGGAATTATGGAGGCGGCGAATTGTGGTGCTCAAAAAGGAAATGGCCCGTCAGTTGGTTTGAACATCGATCTTCCGTTTGAACAAAACAATAATCCATACATTGACCCAGAGCACAATTTGAAATTCGATTATTTCTTCGTTCGTAAAGTCGTTTTTGTAAAATACTCGCAAGCTTTTGTAATATTACCCGGTGGATTTGGAACGCTAGATGAATTTTTTGAGGCAATCACCTTAATTCAAACCAAGAAAATAGCACGACGACCTATCGTTTTAGTGGGTAAATCATATTGGACAGGTTTAACGATGTGGATTGAAGAAGTTATGTTAAACGAAGAAAAAAACATTTCACCAAACGATTTGAATTTGTTCAAAGTCGTAGATACTGCTGAGGAAGCTGTTGCTTACATCGAAGATTTCTTCCGTTCACATTCTTTGTCGCCGAATTTCTGATTCCAAAGCAATTCATTATCTTTGTTCAACTTATAAAATAAAACGTGTTTCAAAGAATTAAAACATTCGTCCTATCAAAACATTTCCTAAAACATTTTGGATTAGTTGTTTTATTTTATTTAGTCTTGGTTTTTGTGACGAGTCTTTACTTGGACTTCTCTACCAATCACGGAGAAAAAATAGAGGTTCCAAATTTCGTTGGACTTAAGGGTGAAGAAGCAAAAAGAAAAATAGAAGAACTTGGTTTGCAATATCAAATTGTAGATAGCGTTTACGATCCAAAGTCGCCGGAAGGAACTGTTTTGGAGCAACTTGTGGAAGCCACATCGCTTTCAAAAGTTTATGTGAAATCAGGCAGAATAATTGGTTTACGTTTAACCAAACGTTCTCAAATGATTGAAATGCCTGGTTTAATTAACAAACAAATTCAGTTTGCAGAAAGTATCTTGGAACAACGTGGATTGCGTTACCGCATTCAATATCGTCCGACTACTGAGGCAAATGGTTCTGTGCTTGATCAATTATTTAAAGGTCGACGCGTGAAAGAAGGCGATCGCATTCCAATGGGCGCTGTTATAA
This sequence comes from Bacteroidota bacterium, assembly GCA_016866415.1. Classification (GTDB taxonomy): domain Bacteria; phylum Bacteroidota; class Bacteroidia; order Flavobacteriales_D; family Crocinitomicaceae; genus UBA952. The sequence continues at coordinate 26,617 of VGML01000007.1, forward strand.
CATTAATTGTTGGTCAAAATGATTTAGGAGAACCGATTCCTTTACTCGATTTTGTTGGTATGACGATGGGCGAAGCGAAATCTGTCATGGATACGATTGGTATTACTTCATTTACATTCGTTTGTCCTGAATGTGCCACACGTGAAGACTCTTTGGCCGCGAGAATTTTTAGTCAAACACCTGAATACATTGAAGGAACAACCGCTTATAAATCGACTCAGTTTACTTTTTCGTTGAAACTAAATGCAGAGTCTCCTATTGAATTCCCATAAGATGAGATCGTTT
>VGML01000008.1 GCA_016866415.1 Bacteroidota bacterium
TTCATTCCATGGCAAATGGCTTATGGCGAAGAACAAGGTCGTCAGTCTCTTTGTTTCGATATGGAAATTATGGAGATAGGTAAGTCTGGAGCATTCGTTCAAGCGCAGATGCAGCCCAATCCGAATGTGAGATAATTGTTATAACTTTATGTTTATGAAATATATTCCTATTTACTTGAGCATTCTTGTGTCTATTCTCACAAGTTGCAGTGAGGAAGTTAACTTAAACGGTGATTTCAAAGAAACAGCCGTAGTTTATGGTTTATTGGATCACGCTGATTCGTTACATTATGTAAAAATTACTCGAGCATTTATCGGACCTGGAAATGCTTTGGAAATAGCACAAATTCCTGATTCAAGTTACTTTAATAACGTTGAATTAACTGTTGCCGAATATCAAGGTGGAACTTTATTAAGAACGTGGTTATTAGAGGACACAATTGTAACCAACAAAGATGTAGATGGTGCGTTTTATGCGCCTGAGCAAAAAGTTTATTATTTCAAAACCTTACCTACTGTTACTTCATCCATGGGTGTTCCGGGAACAGTTCAAACTTCTTCAAATCCGTTGTTAACATCACTTAAACCAGGTTGCACATACAAAATGAAGGCCGTAATTAATAATGGCGCGTTTGAAGTGAATGGAGAAACAGAATTAGTGAATGGATTAACAACTAGCGCCTCTTCTCAGAATTTCACATTTAAATTTGCGGGTGATCCAGCTGAATATATTTCTACAGGAGTAGGGGTAGGAAGTACAGGAAATGCCTACATCGTAAATGCTCAATTGGATGTATTTTTTAATGAACATATTGGAAGCAGTGTTACGACAAAATCATTCAATTGGCAACTTGGAGAAAATGATGTCTTACCAAGCGCAAGTACCACTTTTACAGCCTTGGGAAAAACATTTTACGAATTGATGCTACGAAATGTTACGGATGATCCGGTAATAGATAAACGCACATTTAATGGGATTTTAGTTACTATTACCGGAGGAGCAGAAGATTTGTACAATTATATGGTTGTCAACAAACCGACATCTTCCTTAGCTCAAAGCAAACCCACATACACCAACCTTTCTGTTACCAATGATAAGCGAGTTGTAGGAATTTTCTCTTCACGTCAAACGTTGAAAGTATTCAAGCCATTTTATGTTTCTCCAGCACAAGCTTACATTCGAGCTATCGATAAAAAAAGCACGCGTGAATTGTGTATTGGTCCAATTACCGGTCCACTTCTATTTTGCTCGGATCATCCAGGAGACAATATTGTGAATCAGCAAGAGTCATTTGCTTGTAATTAAAAATTGAAGATTTTAACATCTCGATGAGTGAGCGATTAACTTTATTTGCTGATGTCATTTTACCAGTGCCCATTCATCAAGCCTTTACGTATCGAATTCCTTTCGATTTAAACGATTTTGTTCAATTTGGTCAACGGGTAATTGTTCCTTTTGGCAAAAATAAATTGATTACCGGAATTATCGTTCGAATTCATCAAGAGATTCCAACGGTTTACCAGGCGAAATACATCGAACATTTACTTGATGAAACAGCCATTATAACGAATAAACAATTCGAGTTTTGGAAATGGATTGCTAGTTATTACATGGCTCCAATCGGTGACGTGATGAATGCTGCTTTACCTGCAAATTTTAAATTGGCGAGTGAAACTAAAATCGTTATTCATCCAGAATTTGATACCAATTTCGATCAACTCGATGAACGCGAAAGCAAAATTATTGAAGCACTTGAAATAAATGAGGAAATTGACCTTAAGGAGCTTTCAGAAATTGTTGGAATTAAGACAATTCAGCCACTGATAAAAAAATTAATTGAAAGACGGATTGTTGCCACGAAAGAGGAAATAGCAAATCGTTACACGCCCAAAACAATTCTTTGTGTTACATTAAATTCAACTTTTCAAGAAGAGAATGCCCTTCAAGAGTTAATGGAGGAGTTGGAGCAATCATCAAGAAATGCAAAACAACTTGAAGCTCTTTTGATTTTGATTAAAGAAAGTTCAAATTCAGGAGGAATTCACATTCCAATTCCGAAGAAAAAGTTGATCGAAAAAGGTGTTAGTGCTTCGGCTTTGAACACGTTGGAAAAAAATGAGGTAATCTCACTGGAACGCTTTCAAATTGATCGACTGATTCGAGACAATAAGACGAAGCTGCCTTTTAAAGAACTGACTGATGCTCAGCAAAATGCTTATCAAGAAATAATTACCTCCTTCGAAAAAAATGCTGTTACTTTACTTCATGGTGTAACGGGCTCGGGAAAAACGGAAGTTTATGTGCAATTAATCCAAGATTATTTGGAGCAAGGAAAACAAATACTATTTCTTTTACCGGAAATTGCATTAACAACCCAACTTATTCAGCGGCTGTCGTCGTATTTTGGAGACTTGGTTGGCGTTTATCATTCTCGATTCAATCAAAATGAACGCGTTGAAATTTGGAATAAAGTTTTAAATAATGACGTTTCGAATTACCGAATTATTTTGGGTGCACGTTCCGCAGTTTTCCTTCCATTTCAAGATTTGGGACTGATCATTGTAGATGAGGAACATGAAAGTTCGTTTAAGCAATATGATCCATCGCCACGCTACAACGCTAGGGATGCTTCCATTATTTTGGGAAATCAATTTCAAGCTAAAGTACTTTTAGCAACAGCAACTCCTGCTATGGAAACGTATTACAATGCGACCACAGGAAAATTCGGACTTGTTGAATTAAAAGAACGATACAAGGGTTTGCGCTTACCTGAAATTCTCTGTGCTGATCTTAAAAAAGAACGACGTCAAAAAGAAAATCAATCTCATTTTTCAGTGTTTTTAGTGGATGAAATGCGTCAAGTTCTAAATAATGGTGAGCAAGTTATTCTCTTTCAGAATAGACGAGGATATACTCCGCTGTGGTCATGTGAAATCTGTTCTTGGACTCCTAAATGCAACAATTGCGATGTTTCGTTGACCTATCACAAAAATGGAAATGTATTGAAGTGTCACTATTGCAGTTATACCCATGCGCCAATTGGCTCTTGTCCGGCTTGTGGCAGCAATCGACTGAAAATGATTGGTTTTGGAACAGAAAAAGTGGAAGATGAATTATCCTTAGTTTTTCCCGATAAAGTAATTAAGCGTTTGGATTTGGATACAACACGTTCAAAAAATGCATACGAAGAAATTATTGATGACTTTGAAAACCGACGAATTGATATCCTTATCGGGACTCAAATGGTTTCCAAAGGACTTGATTTTGATAATGTTAGTTTGGTTGGAATTTTAGATGCGGATATGCTTTTGAAGAGGCCAGATTTTCGAGCATATGAGCGTTCTTATCAATTAATGTCTCAGGTTGCAGGTCGGGCAGGAAGAAAAGAGAAACGAGGAAAAGTAATTGTACAAACGACTGATCCTGATCATTGGGTGATTAAATTAGTTGAGCAACACGATTTCATCTCTTTCTATAAAAATGAAATCATTGAACGGGAGAATTATTTCTATCCTCCTTTTTATAAGATGATTACCTTAACGTTAAAACACAAGGAGGAACCCCTAGTTGAAAAGGCTGCATTTGAATTAGCGAAATCACTCCGTGAGACATTTAAAGAGCGAGTTTTAGGGCCGGAATTCCCGATTATTAAGCGTATTCAGAATCAATTTTTGAAAGAAATAAAACTTAAAATTGAGCGAACAGCACCTGATAAAAAAGTGAAAGAGCGAATAGCATTGCTGATTGATGAGTTTTATTCAAAGCCAAATAATAGAGCAATTAAGATAGTTGTGGATGTTGACCCGCTTTGATTATTTAAATAAAAAAGAGCGCATTTCTGCGCTCCTTCGTGAATTTCATTCAAAGCCAACCAACAGAGTGGTAAAGGTGGCGGTGAATGTTGATCCGCTCTGAATTTAACCCAGATAACTTTTTAATGTTTTATTTTTTGAGGTCTGTTTCAACCTTCTAATCGCCTTTTCTTTTATTTGACGAACTCGTTCACGCGTTAAATCAAATTTGACACCAATTTCTTCCAGCGACATCGGTGTTTTGCCTTCAAGACCATAAAACATACTAACCACTTCACTTTCGCGGCTCGTCAATGATGTTAATGATCGACGAATATCACTGCGTAACGATTCCAAAACTAGATTCGTCTCAGGACTCGGAAGTGAATCTCCAACTAAAACATCGTACATACTCGATGAGGATTCATCGCCTTCAACTAAAGGAGCATCCATAGAAACATGCCTTCCATTTTGAGCTAAAGATTGCTTAACTTCTTCTGTCGAACAATTTAAAAATTCAGCTAGCTCGTCTGCTGAAGGAGGTCGCTCAAATTTCTGTTCCAATTCTGAATAAGCACGATTGATTTTATTGATGTTTCCAATTTTGTTTAACGGTAAACGCACAATTCTAGCTTGCTCAGCTAACGCTTGTAAAATGGATTGACGAATCCACCAAACGGCATAGGAAATAAATTTAAACCCACGTGTTTCATCGAAACGCTCAGCGGCTTTGATCAAACCTACATTTCCTTCATTAATTAAATCTGGTAGTGCTAATCCTTGATTTTGATACTGTTTGGAAACAGATACAACAAAACGTAAATTTGCTTTTGTCAAACGCTCAAGAGCTGTTCGATCACCTTCACGAATACGTCTTGCTAATTCTACCTCTTCATCAGCGGTTATTAAATCAACACGGCCAATCTCTTGAAGATACTTATCAAGCGAAGCAGTCTCGCGATTTGTAACTTGTTTTGCTATTTTTAATTGCCTCATGACAAACTTTTTAAATCTTTAACGGACATTACGCCTGAAAGGTTGTCTTTAAGACGTTTTTTTTTAGGAAAGTTTCATCAACTTGAAAATTCGCTTGAAAAAAATGAGCAAAAGAGGCTTATGAATGAATATCGAATAAGATATTACAAGTCTTATTAATAGGTTATAACGTAAATTAGATTGCTATTTTTTCTTTTTGTCAGAAAAATCTTCATAGTCCAACGTCAATTCTTGGTCAACCTTAGCTGTTACTGAGATTGGAATGTAATCAACAATGACATTGGTTTTATCTAATCCAAAGTCTTCGGCAGGTTTTAAACCGGTTGCTTTAACGAACCTATATGCTTTCACGCATACTTGTTGGAAAGAGGTAAGTGCATTATCCATTGCAACACGCGAGTTCAAAACAACGAATTTAAAATCTATTTCATCAATTTTACCACGCAGCGACTTAAACACCGTTTCTCCTGTCAATTCACCTTTCTCCACCATGTGACCATGAATTTTTCGCATCATATATTCAATTCGATGTTCTTCTTTAAAACCAAGCTGAAGAGTAACATAGTAACAGGATTTGTCAATTACCTCATTCACTGAATAGTGAACGCCCCATGGCTCATTTAAAATATCTAAATGTAAAAACCAAATGATATCTGCTTTCCGCGGTTTCTTTCTGAAAAGTGAGTGATAAACGGTGAGATCTAATTTTTTACAGGAGTTACTGCGAGTCGGAAAAACTATGTTTGATGCTTCAAAGCTTATTTCAGGGTCGGTTTTAACTGCCATTATTAATGGTTTCACTTCTTCCATGGAAATATATTCAGTGATGCTTGTTCGGAGCTGACGCGCTTTATAATACAAGAAAAGAAGAGTAAAGAAGGAGCTTGCTAAAATTAATGTGAACCAACCTCCTGAAACTACTTTTCCAAGGTTCGAAAGTAAAAACACACCCTCTATTGCCAAAAATATGGCGAAAATGATGGCATAAAATGCTTTGACCTTTGGGTATTTAAGCATTAACAAGAATCCAAGTAAAATGGAGGTCATCACCATATCAATTGTAATGGCGAGTCCATAAGTGTGCTCCATTTCACTTGACCTACGGAAAATTAAAATCACTAACAAACACCCGACCATTGTAAACCAATTGATGAATGGAATATAAATCTGACCTTTATGATTACTTGGATATTTAACTTTTAAGTTGGTCCACAATTTTAGCTTAATTGCCTCATTTAAAAGTGTAAATACTCCTGTTATGAGGGCTTGTGATGCGATAATTGCAGCCGCTGTGGCTATAGCAATCGCAAAAGGTAGCATTTCTTTAGGTACCATTTTATAAAAAACAGTTTGATTTGGACCTAAATTAAATCCCTCAGATAGACAAAGCGCCGATTGACCAAGGTAGTTTATGACTAAAAGAATGGATACAAAAGACCAGCTAATTCGAATATTACCTTTACCGCAATGCCCAAGATCGGAATATAGAGCCTCGGCTCCTGTCGTACAAAGAAATACAGAACCCAAAACAGCAAATCCACCATCAACATTTGCAACAAGGTTATATGCATAGTATGGATTGAACGCATATAGTACTTTTGGGTTAAGTGTAATATTGTGGATTCCTAAATAACCTAAAAAACCGAACCAAATAACCATTATTGGACCAAAAAGTTTACCTATTGCTGCAGTTCCAAATTGTTGAATGGTAAAGAGAATGACAATTATCGTAACGACTATCGGAATTATTGGTAATTCAGGATTAATGGTGCTTAGACCTTCAACGGCCGATGAAATGGATATTGCAGGTGTAATAAATCCATCCGCAAGAAGCGTTGCACAACCTATTAACGCAGGAATTATAACCCATTTGATTCGGCGTTTTTTTAACAAGGCGAACAATGCAAAAATTCCTCCTTCACCATTGTTATCAGCATTTAAAGCGAAATAGATATATTTCACTGTGGCTAATAAAATCAAAGTCCAAATAACACAGGACAACGCTCCTAAAATAAAATCAGGTGAAATATGTTTGCCCCCGCCAGTAATTGCTTGAAAAACATATAGAGGTGAAGTACCAATATCTCCAAATACAATTCCTGTTGTAATTAAAATACCGGCAAGTGAAATTTTGTGCGAAGAATCCGACATTAAAAAAATTTCGCTAAAATTAATTTAAAATCATTTCGAGCGTAAAATTGAAGGCATTTATTTTTAAAGATTGATTTCTGAGTCCATATAAATAAATTATCTTTGCTCAACTTATTGCCCACGTGGTGAAATTGGTAGACATGCCATCTTGAGGGGGTGGTGCCAATAGGCGTGCTGGTTCGAATCCAGTCGTGGGCACAAAAGAAGTCTGGCACTTAGTGCTGGACTTTTTAGTTTTCTGACAAATCCAAATCCCATTTGAGATTTGGCAAAACTAAAAACGACTATTGCTTCGCAGAAGCGCAGACTTTATGCTTGAGTTAGACCTCATATTTTGGTTCTTGAAAAAATCCAGTCGTGGGCACAAAAAAAGTCCGGTACGAAGTGCTGGACTTGTTAGTTTTCGGACTGTCTAGTTACAATAAAAACGCCCCACAATTGTGAGGCGTTTTCGTTTAAACTAAACTAACTATGAAGATTCTTATTGTACGATGAATTTGATTGTGTTTGTTGTGTCAGCTCCAACCAATTGAGCTACGTATAAGCCTGCTGTCAACCCGTTGAATGTTGCGCTTGTTGTGTTCTCAACGTTCATTGTGTTTACCACTTGACCTGCTGCATTCACAATGTTGATTTGCTCAACTGTAGCGTTGTTCCAAGTGATTGTTCCGTTTCCATTAGATGGGTTCGGATATAATTCAAATGTTGCTGTTTCTTCTGTGATTCCTGCAGCTTCTGTAGCTACATATGTTCCGATGTTCAATTGACATCCGTTAGCGTCTGTTACGTTTACTTCGTATACTCCTTCTGTTGTGATGTCCATCAAATCTTCAGTGATTGCTCCGTTGTTCCAGTTGTGCGTGTATGGCGCTGTTCCTCCTTGTACGAATAAATCTAAACTTGTAGAGCTAACAAAGTTGTCTTGTGTAATCATCCCTTCCAATACTGCCGGTGCCTCAACATCGAAAGATGCAAATAATACTTCTCCTTCGTTTGTCTCAATTTTGACGCGGTAAGTTCCTGCTGCCAATCCGTTGATGTCTTCTGCATTCATCCCGTTGTCCCAAGAGAAGAAATATGTAGCTCCGTTTGTTACATCGATATCGATGCTTCCGTTGTTTGTGTTTGCACATGTTGTGTGGTGAACTGTGTAGGTAATCACTTCTTGGTTGTTTGTATTAACTAAAGACCCTGTTGTGATGCTCTCAGCGTTTGCATTGATAGCTGTTGCTCCGATGAAGATACTTGCGATGAAGTTGCGAACTGAAGTTTTCATTTTGTTTCGTTTTGTTATCTGAAACAAAATTGTCACATATCACAAGGGTATGCACCATATATTATGGAATAGCCTAGCAAAATACACCCTCATACACATCACCAATTATGTGTTTTAACGAAGGATAATAAGTGGTAGTACTTAGAAATCTATTTTTGAACGAAAATTTTGGGAATTCGTGAAGATCTATTTTCTCGATGTAAAATAAATCCTAAATAAACTTTAGTTAATTTAAAGGAACAAATACCTTCCATAACATTGATAGCACTAAATAATTAGAAAATACCTATTGAATGGCTTTCTCAAGTAAATGTCCAAACCACCAACAATCCTCGAATGAATTGTAAAGTGGTGCCGGGGCAACACGAATTACGTTCGGTTCTCTCCAATCAGCAACAACACCCAAATCACTCAGCGCGTCAAAAAGTGCTTTTCCTTGTCCTAAAGCCATTATTGAAAGTTGCGCTCCACGTTGATTTTTATCCTTTGGCGTAATTAACTCGAACGTACATTTATCTTTATTGCGTTCTGAAATGGAATCAATTACAAACTCTAAGTAGGCAGTCATCAAATCACGTTTCGCTCCAATCGCTTCCATTCCTGCCTCATCGAATATATCGACAGCAGCCAAATGTGCAGCCATTCCGAGAACGGGAGCGTTACTTAATTGCCATCCCTCGGCACCTGGCATAGGTTGAAACCCAGGCTCCATAAGGAAACGCTTTTCTTTGTTGTAGCCCCACCATCCAGCAAATCTTGGTAAATCTGGATTGTTTGCATGCCGCTCATGAACAAACATTCCTGAAACTCCACCGGGAGAGGAGTTTAAATATTTATAACCGCACCAAGCGGCAAAATCAACCCCCCATTCATGCAATCTAAGATTTATATTTCCTGCTGCATGCGCTAAATCAAATCCAACGATAGCTCCGGCCTTATGCCCCGCTTTCGTGATAGTTTCCATATCGAAAAGCTGTCCAGTATAATAATTTACACCGCCAATCATTACCAATGCTAATTCGTCGCCTAATTCTTCAATTTTAGATAGAATATCTTCTATTCTAATTAATTGTTCTCCTTCCCTTGGACCAAACTCTACCAAATGCTCGTTTGATAATCCATGAAATTTTACTTGCGACTCCAATGCATATTGATCGCTCGGAAATGCTTTTGCTTCGCATAAAATTTTTGTTTTCTTGCCTTGTGGACGATAAAAAGAAACCATTAATAAATGAAGATTGGTTGTCAACGAGTGCGTTACAACAACCTCAATCGGCTTGGCGCCAACAATTTTAGCTACTTTTTCAGTCAAATTCTCGTGATAGGAAAACCAAGGTCTTTTTGCTAGAAAATGACCCTCAACACCAAATCTTGCCCAATCATCTAATTCTTCTTGAATGTAGTTGGAAGTTGATTTAGGCTGCAGACCTAATGAATTTCCTGTGAAATATCGAACTTCATTCTTATGAAAAGTCGGGAAATGAAATTTATCACGAAAAGAACGTAAGGGATCAACTTGATCTATACTTTGAGCAAATGCTAAGGTATTTTCAAACTGCATAAACGATGGATTATTACTAAATTTGTTTTTTCGGTACAAATATAAACTTTTAAAAAATGATGCTACAGGAAGGAATCGACCGATCAATATCCAATGAGTTGTTTCAAGAATCAAAAAACTATTTCCCCGGAGGTGTAAATTCTCCCGTTCGAGCTTTCAAATCAGTTGGCGGAACACCATTATTCATTAAAAAGGGAGATGGAGCTTATATTTGGGATGAGGATGGTAATAAGTTCATCGATTTTTGTTGCAGTTGGGGTCCATTAATTCTTGGGCACAACGATCCTGATGTTTTCCATTCAATTGTGGAAACATTAAAAAATGGTTCCAGTTTTGGCGCGCCTACACGAAAAGAAAATGAGTTGGCCTCATTTATTTTAGAACGAATTCCTTTCATTGATAAATTGCGATTTGTTAGTTCTGGAACAGAAGCGGTTATGTCAGCTATACGATTAGCGCGAGGTTACACCGGAAAAAATAAAATTGTCAAATTCGATGGTTGTTATCATGGTCATGTAGATGCCTTACTTGTAAATGCGGGAAGTGGGCTTGCTACATTCGGAACTTCCTCTAGTGCAGGCGTTCCTGAAACGTTCGCTCAAGAAACATTAGTTTTACCTTTAAACGATTTAGATACTCTAAAAACCTGTTTTGAGGCCTATAGTGGCGACATCGCATGCGTAATCATTGAGCCGATTCCAGCAAACAATGGTTTGCTTTTACAAGACAATTCATTTTTAAATGGTTTGAGAGCTTTATGCACAGAATTCAACATTCTACTCATCTTTGATGAGGTCATTTCCGGTTTCAGGGTAGCTTTTGGAGGTGCTACGGAATTATATGGAATTTATCCAGATATTGTTACATATGGGAAAATTATAGGTGGTGGACTTCCTGTAGGTGCCTATGGAGCAAAAAAAGAAATAATGCAATTTGTCTCACCTGATGGACCTGTTTATCAAGCGGGAACCCTTTCTGGAAATCCTGTGGCAATGGCTGCGGGACTTGAACAACTTAAAAAATGTTCCGAACAAGGTTTTTATATTGAATTAGCAAATAAAACAACTGAATTTATTGAAGGCATTAATTCATTTTGTGCTGAAAATAACTTTCCACTTGAGCTCGTGTCGATTGGTTCTATTTTTTGGTTTTCATTCAATGGAAAAAAACGCATTTTAAGCTCGAGCCAAATTGATCCAGACATGACATATTTCAATAAACTTCATAATTATTTATTAAATCAAGGAGTCTATTTAGGACCAAGTGGATATGAAGTAGGTTTTATATCGAGTAAACACGATAAAAAGATGATTGAATTTGCCGCACAAAAGATAATCGAAGGAATTAAAGAGTTATTTTAAAACTTTATTGGATTCGAATTGTTACCTTGACATAAAGCTTATCGACGAAAAATAAATTAAGTTACTTTACTTTTAGCCTAAAACATTTTAGGCCTTAATACTAACCGATTTACTACTTTAATTATGCAGCACAAAGGTGAAATCTTAGAAAAAGCAGTGAGGGAGAGCGGAATGCCGTTGACTAAACTCACTCAAAGACTAAACAAAAGCAGACGTTGGATTTACAATGCTTTTGAAAATCCAAATGTTTCCATTGACTATATCTTGGAAATTAGTAAAATTATTCATCACGATTTTTCTGAAGACATAGTAGAATTAAAAAAATATCGAACGATGGCAGCCTTTATGCACCTTGAAAATGTTTCTGAAACAGACAATAATGAGAAGCAAGGTCAAGACTATTGGAAAGACAAGTATTTGAAATTGTTGGAAAAATATAACCAACTATTGGAGCGAGGTCTCTAAAAGCTTTTATCAACTATTTCTTTGTAGCTTTGAGCCATGATTTTAGTCACGGGTTCCACAGGTTTATTGGGCAGTCATTTACTTATTGAGCTCACTCAATACCATTCTAAAATCAGAGCCAGTTTTCGCAATCATGAAAAAATAAAGGGGGTAGAAAAGCTATTTCGTTTTTATTTCAATAATGACGCAGATACTTATTTTCAAAAAATAGAGTGGGTTCATTGTGATTTATTAAATCTAGGTCAACTAAATAGTCTCTTCCAAGAAGTAGAATACGTTTATCATTGCTCTGGAAAAGTTTCATTCTACAAATCAGATTTTGGCGCATGTTTTCGAAATAATCGAGAGGCAACGGCCAATGTTGTTAATTTTTGCCTGAGTTCAAAAGTCAAAAAACTTTGCTACGTTAGTTCAACGGCCGCGATTGGCAGTAATCCGAATGGTTTAACGACAGAAGCGAACAAATGGGAAAATGGAAAGACTATTAGTGGTTATTCGGTCTCGAAATTTTCAGCTGAAAAAGAGGTTAGGCGTGGAATCGAAGAAGGTCTGAACTCAGTAATCATAAATCCATGTGTAATACTAGGACCTGGCGATTGGAATGATTCATCACTAACGATTTTCAAAACAGCTAATAAAGGGATTTCATTTTACCCGAGTGGGAGAAACGCGATTGTAGATGCAAGAGATGTTGCGAAATCAATGAGACTATTGATGGATTCATCAATTCATTCAGAAAGATTTCTTTGCATTGGAGTTAATATAACTTTTCATGATTTATTCAGTAAATTGTGCTTAAAGTTTGGAAATAAAGCTCCTTCAATTCTTGTACCGCGCTGGCTAACCATATTTGTGGCATTCTTTTCGGAAACCTTTTGTCGAATATCAGGAAAAAAATCAGGCATATCAATTGAAACTGCTTATTCAGCGTACAAGTCGATTGAGTATGATAATTCCAAACTAAGAAAGGTTATTGAAATTGAATTCCACACTTTAGAGGAAACCATTGACAATGCAATTGCTTTCAAACATTTTGATTCATAGCTTGTTTTTTTGCAATGAAAAGAAGAGAAATTATTCTTTCTGGAATATTGGTCATTTTCTACACGGTGGGTATCGTTGGCACCCACATTTCTGCATACAAAGATTCATTTTTTGGTCTTTCTTATTTCAATCTCCTTCTATCATTCGTTATACTGATTTTAGCACGAAATGACAAGAATAAAGCTTTTTGGGGATTCCTCGGATTTGCTTTTTTCATAGGAATGTTAGTTGAATGGATTGGAGTACATACGGGATTATTGTTTGGGGATTATTATTATAGTAAAAACCTTGGTTTCAAAGTATTTGAAGTCCCCTTAGTAATTGGACTTAATTGGGCTATGCTCACTGTTGTTTCGTCTTCTGTTGTTAGTAAAATAAATACGAATGGTCTTATAAAAATTTTACTCAGTGCGCTCGCGATGACTCTGTTCGATGTGCTGATAGAACCTGTTGCAATAAGATCTGATTTTTGGTTATGGAAAGATGGTGTAATTCCTTTTTATAATTATGTTTGTTGGTTTCTAATATCGTTAATTTTACAGGTGATATACTTTCGTTTCAACTTGGTGGAATCGAACAAAGTACATAATTTATTGTTAGTTTTTATGACGATATTTTTCGTTAGTTTAATTTTATTTTAACTATGTATTGGTGGGGACCTTTTGTTTTGATTTTAGCCTTTTTCGGAATGGAATTCATGGCGTGGGCAACACATAAATTTGTGATGCATGGCAATATGTGGTATTTTCACAAGGACCATCATCAAGTTGAGGAAGGATTCTTTGAGAAAAACGATGTGTTCTTTTTGATTTATGCGATACCATCTTGGTTGTGTATCATGTTGGGAATGATCTATCAATTTTACGTTCCCGTTTGGATTGGATTTGGAATAGCGGCTTATGGTTTTGCCTATTTTTTAGTTCATGACGTATACATTCACCGAAGATTTAAGTGGCTGCGCGATATCGATCATCCGTATTTCTATGCGATTCGCAAAGCACATAAAGTTCATCACAAGCACACTGATAAAGAACATGGCGAGTGCTTTGGAATGTTAATCGTTCCTCCAAAATTTTACAGGGAAGCGAAGAAATCCTATCAAAGTAAAAATAACCTGCGATGAGCGTTTATGGTTGGGTTCTTCTTTTTTCAATTGCGGGGCCATTTGCTTTAAGTTTCGACAAAAAAGTAAATTTCATTCGCTATTGGAAGCCCTTACTCATTTCGGTTGTTTGTGTTGGGATTCCCTTTTTAATTTGGGATGAGTTGTTCACGCAACTTGAAGTTTGGGGTTTTAATTCAACCTATTTATTCGGTATTTATCTTGGTCATTTGCCATTGGAAGAAGTATTGTTTTTCCTGATTGTTCCCTATTGTTGTGTATTCATTCACGAAGTTTTGACAACTTACTTTCCGAATATTAAATTGGATGTTACCGCAAAGTTTTTCGGAATTATAATGTTGGCTTTGTCCATTATTTTAGTCATCTTGAATCCCACAAATTATTACACTTTATCTGCTTGCTCTTTAACTTCGATTTACATTTTAATTGCTTTTATTAGAAAGTTTCATTGGTTTTCATCTTTTGCTTTTACATATTTAGTTTGTTTGATTCCTTTTTTAATTGTGAATGGGATATTAACAGGAAGTATGACTGATGAACCGATTGTTTGGTATTCAGAAAAGCACATTACTGGATTTCGAATATTGACAATTCCATTTGAGGATTTGTTTTACAATTTTAGTTTACTTTTTCCAATCATTTGGATATTTGAAAATCTAAAAGCTAAGTTCCACAGGAACTGAAATAATTTCATTTTAAAATTTTGTTGAACGAAAATTATCGTTAAATTTGTCACCCCAATAAACGATTGGGACAATATTGAAATAATAAGCGAGAATAGCTCAGTTGGTAGAGCACGACCTTGCCAAGGTCGGGGTCGCGGGTTCGAATCCCGTTTCTCGCTCGCCAAACCACAAAAGTTCGAAAGAACGATTGTAGCCCGACAGTCCGGTCGGGATTCGCTCGAGTGGTGGAATTGGTAGACACGCCGGACTTAAAATCCTGTGGGCATTTGCCCGTGCGGGTTCAAGTCCCGCCTCGAGTACAAAATCCCTGTAGATTATTCTGCAGGGATTTTTTATTATTAGTTCCATTGATTTCATATTGGGTTATGCTCCAATACTGTTACATTCCAATCTGCTTCGCGTTAAAGGTGGAAACATAAATATCCAAAGTCATGAAGCTATTTTTTATTGGGATTGCTCTTTTCATTTTAGGAGGGTTGAATTCGCAAGTTATCCGAATTAGAGTGTATCAAGCATTGGAGTATTCTGAATTTGATACATTAGGTGTTTTTAATGCAATTCAAAATGTTTCCGATGAAACTTCCATTATAGAGGCAAATTGTGAGTATGTGATGGATCTAAATAACAAGTGGAGTAAATTTTACCGCAATGGTGTTTTGGAAACCGAAAGCGAATTGACCTTTCAAAATGAAGGTAGCCTATACGCAGTTAATTTTCTGTATGAAGGTTTTGATGTTGGAGTTGTATTTAATCTTGACTCTAAAAATGAGACTTTTGATTGGTTTTCAAGAACAGGCGACTATTACCTTATTTCAAAAGGTTTGAAGTTTGAAATTGTCAAAGGCAGTTAAATAATTCTTTGTAATAACTAAAAGATTTGGATGAAGCACAACTACTCTAATTTTCAATCTACTAAAAATGACTTGTCTGAAAATAATTGGATGTTTTTTGTTTTTTCAAGTTTCATTGAATCTTATTTTAGCACAAGATTCAATTACTGAATATTACAACGAAATTTCATCTAAATCTGAATTCAATCCGATAAAGTTAGCTGATCCAATAAAATGGAAAAAGGATGTAGTAATATATGTAAAAGGAATTCCAGATTCAGTCATATGTTCTGAACTTGAAAAATTGGTTTTAGAATTGAATGATTTAATAGAAAATATTGAAATAAAAATTACAGACAATGAGTCAGAAGCTAATTTGATTGCTTTTATGGGATGGTTTATAGATTATGACAACTTTGAACCCAAAGCGAAACCTTATACAGCTAATAATTATGGCCTATTTTGTCTTCATCATGGTGAAGACAATAATTGTGATTATGGGTCTTTTTATTTGGATATTGTAAGATGTAATTGGTTTCCTGCTGATCAAGCTACTATTTTCAAAAAACATTTATTGCGTGAAGAACTTACACA
This sequence comes from Bacteroidota bacterium, assembly GCA_016866415.1. Classification (GTDB taxonomy): domain Bacteria; phylum Bacteroidota; class Bacteroidia; order Flavobacteriales_D; family Crocinitomicaceae; genus UBA952. The sequence goes on from VGML01000008.1 coordinate 15,880, forward strand.
ATCCCTTGGGTTAATAAATGACTCAATTAGATATTCTGACAGTATTTTCTACCAAGAATGGTCACTTGTAACTGAATTTTCTGAATTGGATAAAGAAATAATACGAAGACATTATAGAAATTAATTTTTTACAAACCCCTAAAATCTAAAGCCATGAATTCTGCAACTTTAAAAATTGGAAATGCGAGAGGTTTTTTGAGTAATCTCAATACCTCAATTGCTTTGAATTTATCAATGTTTACTATCCTATTCATTTATTTGATGACAGAAAAGAACCATACTTTTAAGGATGGAGTACATTACCATTCCGAGTTCGTTTTTGGAGTTATTTTATTGGTACTAATGACATTCAATTATATTCTATTTCTTAGGACATCCAGAATTCAAAAAACGAGTAGTTTGAATAGAATTGTTCGACATACCTTGAACATAGGATTTATGGTTTGGATGGTTTTAGCTGTAAGCTCTCACGGAGCAATAAGAATTGTTGAGATTTGTCCAGCTTTGTTCCTGTTTTTTCTTTTGGAATTATTCCAAACTCTGAATCAAAAAATTCACTTATTAAAAGTTAATTCGAAGATAAACATTAAACTGATTTTTCTTTCAACATTTACTTTCGTTGGGATAATTATGTTGTTCTTCTACTTTGTCTATAATTTGAATTTATCTCCGCTTCAAATGTTCATTCACTTTTCAGTTTATGGGATTTACAGCAGTTTGATTTTCGTTAATGTGTATCAGTTTTTTCTGTTGGTTATCCGAAGAAAAGTTAGTGATGGACTAATTTAAATCAATCAATATGAAAGGAATTATTTTGATTTTTGGATTTGTTTTGGCCTTAATTCTTGGTTTTTTATTTGCGGGATTTTTCGGTTCAATCTTATTTGGTGTTACTTTATCGGGAGTTTTGTTAATCACAAGACTTAAAAGTGGAAAGAAATTATCCCTAATGTTGTTAGGTTTCCAAATTTTGACATTTACTTCCATAAGTTATGGACTAATGTATTTTTTCGGATTGGTGGGAGCAGAAATGGAGGTTCAGAGAAAATTATCACTGATTGAGGAAGAATTGAAAAAATCAAATTACAAAACATCTTGGGTTATGATTTCTCAAAAGAGGACGGAAACATTTAATCGCATCTTGAAAAATAGCGTTAAAGACTCCCATCATATGCAAGGAAAAGCAATTGATATTTATGTTTTTGATATTGATGGTGATGGCACTTTTAATAAAACTGACATTGAAATTTTGAAGCAAGTCAATCAAAAAGTGGAAAAAGAAAATCCGGAATTGAAAGGTGCGTTTGGTGATTATTTTAAGGATGAGTCAGACCTTTTTTCAAGCCACATGATTCATATTGATACACGAGGAAAATCGATTAGTTATAGCGCAAATTAATTCAATGAAAAAAAGTAAAATAATTTGGTATGTAACTTTACTATTGTTCTTAAGCTTAATGGTTTATTACTTTTATCCAGAGCAAAAGTTATCAGAAGATCAAAAAGCAGACAAGATTATTATTAATAAAGCCAATCATGAACTTTTACTATATTTTGAGGGAGAGTTGATTGCTTCCTACCAAGTTTCGATTGGTAGAAATGGACTAAGAAAAAAAACTAAGTCGGGTGATTGGTTAACTCCTGAAGGTAGTTTTAGTGGAAAAAAATTGACGAGCACTAAATTTCATAGGGCAATATCAATTGGGAAATGGGGGGATTGTTGTGGTGTTTGGATACATGGTATTGGAAACCAATATGGAATTTTAAAAAAGTTTCATCGATGGCGTGATTGGACAAAGGGATGTGTGGCTCTTACAAATGATGAAGTTGAGGAAATTTATAAGGCTGTAAATAATGGAGTCTTAATTGAAATTAATCCATAACAGAATATACTTATCAGGAACATTTCCGATCACCATTCATTTTAAATCTTCAAAACCTTCCACAATTAAACATTGAACTACACCTTTACATTTAACAAACTCATTTTTCTTGGTTATCTTTGTTCAGATTTGATTTTGGTCTAAATCTCAGTACGTTTGAAACATTTAAAAACGATGCAAGATATATCGGATGATTTGATGCAATTTGTGACATCTGGAGGTGATGAGCGAATAAATTTGAATCCCGAAACCAAAACCAATAAATATCATCTAAATCCACTGAAATTTGATGGGCTTTTTCAAAGAGGCTCCTGTACTTGCGGCACATTCACTCCATTCGGATTTGAAGTTGCTAATCGATTTATTGACTCATTTTCAGAGGAAAAATATGCAACTATTCTTAACGAACAAACAAATCGTCTTAAGAACCTATTGAACAATTCTGAGTTGGATTTTGATGTTTTTTATGGCCCAAGTGGGACAGATATGATGTATCTTCCATTGCTATTTCAGAAGATGCTTAAACCTAATAGCACAATCATCAATATTGTTTCATGTCCAGAGGAATTGGGCTCAGGTTCCAAAAACGCCGCAGAATGCAAGTACTTTTCTCAATTAAATCAATTCGGTGAACAAATACCATGCGGTGAGTCAATTTCTATTGATATTAATTCGAAAGTGTTTTATTTACCCGCGCGTGAAAAACAAGGACATATCGAGAATAGAAATAAGGCTATTCGTGAAATCATTATGCGAAATTCAGGTGAGCCTATAATAGGTAATCTTGTTTTTGGAAGTAAATCAGGAATAAAGGATGATTTGTTAATCATCGATGATTTCCCTGAGATAATGTGGGTCGTTGACATGTGTCAATTTCGAACAGATAGAGATTTAATTTATGATCTTATCAGTAAAGATGTTTTAATCATGGTTACTGGTTCTAAGTTTTACCAAGCACCTCCTTATTGTGGAGCACTTTTGGTTCCTGTAAAATGGACAAAAATGCTTAAGGATGTTTCTGGTTACCCTGCAAGTTATTTGAATCGAATTTTTTCAGCATTTGATTTCCCCGAAGCATTGCAAAACATTAGAGAGAATTTGGTTCCATTTAAAAATGTCGGTTTGAGACTTCGTTGGGAGGTTGCATTATCGGAAATGGAAGCATATTTGTCTTTTCCTCAAGAAGAAACGAACGCTTTTATCAGAAGATGGAATCAAATTGTTACAGGGAGATTGGCTTTGAGTGATTCGTTCCAACTTATGCCAGACATGGAGTTAACCAATGATAGTATTGTTTCCTTTATGGTATTGGTAAATGGAAAAGCACTTTCTAATCTTGATCAACAACGTTTATATGATTTTTTAGTCACTCATCAACACGATGGATTAGATGGATATAATCACATATTTTTGGGACAGCCTGTTCAGTACGGTGAAAAATCGTTTATCAGACTATCGATTGGATCTTACTCGGTCCGAAACCAATTACACAACAAACGATTCGAATTTAATAATGATCTTCGATTAATAGAAATAATCGAACAGAGCGCGAACAAATTATTCAATAAAAATGATTGACAAGGAGGCAGATTGGACGCTTAAAAAAGTTATTGACCTCAATTTATTGTGTGAGGAGGATACAGCCATTATTTGTCAATCATGGAATAATTTGGATCGTTATCTAAATCACTTGAAGGATTGTTTCTCAAAAAACACGTTACATGCGATTGCAATTAAAACTAATCCACATCCTGAGGTTTTGAAACATATTGTCAATTTCGGATTTGGACTTGAGGCGGCATCTATAGAGGAAGTTCTGATGGCCAAATCTGCAGGGGTAACAAATGATAAAATCGTTTTTGATTCACCCGTCAAAACACGGCGTGAAATCAATTTTTGTCAAGAGAATTTGCCTGGAATTCGACTGAATGTAAACAGTTTTGATGAGTTGAAAAGAATTCCTGAACATCCCAATTTTATTTTAGGTGTTCGAATAAATCCAGTTTTGGATGTTGGCTCACCTTCATTATATAATGTGAGCGCTGATGAATCCAAGTTTGGAATACCAATTTCCGAGAAGCAAGACCTTTTAAATGCCATACTTGAATATCCAATAACCCAATTGCATTTGCATTCAGGGAGTTCAATGGTTATTATGAAATCTTCGGTTTTAGCAGTTGAGAAACTCTATAAATTGGCTGAGGAGGCCAATCAAGTTCTTGCCGAAAATAAAATTTCAAGGCGCATCGAAAGTTTGGATATTGGCGGCGGATTGCCTCCTGAAGTATTAGATTCTGAGTCGAATTCTATAATGAATAAATATGCCGAAGCGCTGAAAAAGCAATTACCTAATTTGGAAAAGTTTCAATTGATTACTGAATTTGGTCAGTGGGTACATTTTTATTCAGGTTATGCCTTTTCTCAAATTGAATACGTTCTGAAAAGAGGAGAAAAAAAATTGGTTTACATTCATTTGGGTGCTGATTATTTATTGAGAGATGCTTATTCTAAACCCAGAGGAATCGCATTCAAAACATACAGTCAAAATGGAATTCCAAAAAATGGCATTCAGAAAAAATATGATATTGCCGGACCCTTGTGCTTTGCAGGAGATTATTTAGTTAAAAACGAGAATCTGTCAAAACCGCAAGAAGGCGATTGGTTGGCTTTGCTGAATACGGGGTCTAATTCATTTGGCTTGTGGTCACGACATTGTTCGAGATCCATCCCAAAAGTAGTTGGAGTTGATTTCGAAAACGAAAAAATTGAAATTATTTCCGAGCGAAAAAATCTGTTTTAGAATTATTACATTCCTCCAACTATTTTTCCAATTTGTACAGCGTTTGTGGCTGCACCTTTTCGGAGGTTATCTGCTACAATCCAAAGGTTTAATGAATTCTTCTGGCTTTCGTCTCTTCTGATTCTTCCAACAAAAACATCATCTCTCCCTTCGGCGTATCTTGGCATTGGGTATGTATACGTATCCAAATTATCCTGAATCGTAATACCCGAAGTATTATGAAGAATAGATCGTATTTCCGAAAGATCAAAATCACTTTCAAACTCGATGTTTACTGCTTCAGAATGACCACCAACAACGGGAACACGAACCGCTGTTGCCGTGACATTTATTTTCGGATCAAGAATTTTCTTCGTCTCGTTTGTTAATTTCATTTCCTCCTTCGTATACCCATTTTCGGTAAAAACATCACATTGCGGAATACAATTTTTATCGATTGGATATTTATAAGCCATTTCGCCAGAAATTTCATGTCGTTCATTGTCCATTTGTTGAACAGCTTTAACACCAGTTCCTGTGATGGATTGATAGGTGGAAACAACCACGCGTTTTACCCCGTATTTTTTGTGTAGCGGCGCTAGAACCATTACCAATTGAATCGTGCTACAATTTGGATTTGCAATTATTTTGTCTTCTTTTGTTAAAAGATTCCCGTTAATTTCAGGAACAATTAATTTCTTTGTTGGATCCATTCGCCACGCAGACGAATTGTCGATAACCGTGGTGCCAACCTCCGCAAATTTTGGAGCCCACTGAATAGAAGTATCTCCTCCAGCTGAAAAAATTGCAATATCTGGGCGCATTTCCACCGCTGTTTGCAATCCAACAACCTTGAAATCCAACCCGCGAAATTCAATATCTTTTCCAACTGATTTTTCCGATGCTACCGGAATTAATTCTGTTACTGGGAAATTTTGCTCTCTTAAAACTTGCAACATAACGTTTCCAACCATTCCTGTTGCCCCAACCACTGCTACTTTCATATTTAATAGTATGATAAAGTTATAAATGTAAAATTTAGAATGTAAAATTAATATATTTGATGTTGGATGAAATTAGACGCAACTTTTTTATTGATCTTTTGGTTTTTATTTTCGTTTATTGCAAACGGACAGTTAACAGATGACTTTTCCGATGGAGACTTTACAACTAATCCAACTTGGTCTGGAACAACCGCTGATTTTATAGTGAATACATCTCAACAGTTGCAATTGAATAATACGGTTACGGCAACTTCTCAACTCACCACTACACACAATTTACCTGATCTAAATGCTAAGGAATGGCGTATTTGGGTTAAACAGAGTTTTTCCCCCTCTTCAAGTAATTACGGGCGAGTATACTTAACGGCTGATAATTCAGATTTAACCTTAGTTCAAAACGGGTATTACCTACAATTTGGAGAGGCAAATGCGATTGATGCAATTCGCTTATTTAAAATACAAGGAGGAATTTCAACTCAGTTATGTGCCGGAATTGATGGTCAAATTACAAATAGTTTTACAACTCGCGTTAGTGTAAAGCGTGATGCCCTTGGCAACTGGAGTTTGTTTGCTGATTTGACAGGTGGACAAAATTTTATTTTGCAAGGTACAGCTAACGATCCAGGTTCAATGATTGGAACGCATTTCGGTGTTTTAGATGTTTACACCTCAAGCAACGCCAACAAATTCTTTTACGACGACATATACATTGGAAATGAAATTATTGATAACCAACCGCCCGTTTTAACTTCGGCAACTGCAGTTTCTTCAACTCAAGTGGATGTCTTATTTAACGAATCGCTTGACCCAGCGAGTGCCCAAAATGTATTAAATTATTCGTTTAACCCAACCGTTTCTCCTTCATCGGCGGTGCTTGACCCGTTAAATACGGCTTTGGTACATTTATCTACTTCAACCGCATTCATAAACGGGACAACATACACATTAACTACAACTAACATTTCAGACATCTCATCAAATGTTTCAGGAAATCAATCGACTAATTTTCAATATCTAGTAGCTGATTCTGTTTTACCTGGGGAGGTAATTATCAACGAGTTTTTTCCTGACCCAACGCCCGTTATTGGTCTTCCAGAAGTTGAATTCGTTGAAATCTACAATAAGAGCAATAAGATTTTTAATCTAACGGGATGGAAAATTGGCGATGCATCTTCAGATGGAACGATTGCAAATGCATGGTTATTACCCGGAGAGTACAAAGTTTTAACGGCAACGGTGAATATTCCACTTTTCACTTCAACAACTGCAGTTGGGGTAACAAGTTTTCCAAGCTTAAATAACGCGGGTGACGATGTGGTATTGAAGGATAATTATGGTCAAATAATAGATAAACTCACCTATACTGATGCTTGGTACAAAGATGAAATCAAGAAAAGTGGAGGATACTCCCTTGAGCTAATAAACCCAAACGATCCTTGTTCGGACGATGACAATTGGATTGCTTCAACATGGATTTTAGGGGGAACACCTGGAAGTGTGAATTCCGTTTACAGCATTATTCCGGATACAATCGTACCGTCGATATCAATGGCTTTGGCTTTAGCTCCAAATTTCTTAGAATTGCAATTCGATGAGGGAATGGATTCCACATCCCTTGCCAATTCATTACTTTCATTTAATCCCAATTTAACCATTCAAAATAAGTTTATTCAAGGAAGTCATCCAAAAGTTATGACATTGCAATTCAACGAAAATCTTGTTGGATCACAGTTTTACTCCTTTACCCTAGGACCAATTTCAGATTGTTGGTTGAATTCAACCGAGCGCAATGGAACATTCATTTTACCTGAAACAGCCCAAAAAGGTGATGTGATCATCAACGAAATCCTTCAAAACCCATTGACCGGTGGAGAAGATTGGATTGAGTTGTATAATAATTCTAACAAAGTGATTAATTTGAAAGATTGGCAATTTGCAAATTTTGACAACGACACCCTCGATAATTTCAAAACGATTGAAGATAATTATTTGCTCCAACCGAATGATTATGTGGTACTAGGAAAAGACTCAAGTTTTGTAAAACAAAATTACCCTTTTGCGGCGCCAGGCAAATTTTTATTCAGCGAGTTACCAAGTTACAACAACGATTCTGGAACGGTTTATTTGATCGATAATGCTGAAATTATTGATAAAGTTTCTTACCTAGATGAGTGGCATTTTGATTTATTAGATAATACTGATGGTGTTTCTCTTGAACGGATTGATCCAAATGGAGTATCAGACAGCGAATTCAATTGGCATTCTGCTGCTGAAGATTATGGATTTGGAACGCCTGGTAGAAAGAACTCTCAATTTTTGCCTGCTGTTTCAAATGGAACAATCACCCTAGCCAACGACGTTTTCTCTCCAGATAACGATGGTTTTGAGGATGTTCTACAAATTTCTTACGAAATGAATGAATCAGGACTACTTGGGAAAGCAACCATTTTCGACGATCGAGGAAGACCCGTTAGAAAGTTGTTCGGTAACGAATTATTAGGGAGTAAAGGTACATTTTCTTGGGATGGAGTCACTGATAATCAAGTTAAAGCAAGCATTGGCGTTTACGTAATTTTATTTGAAGCGTTTTCAACAAATGGTGGTGTAATTTTTACAACAAAAAAAGCAGTTACGCTAGCTGGAAGACTTTAGTTTTGTAAAAAACAAAAAGTGATGAAATATTTAGCTTTATCTGCAATTTTAATTCAATCTATTTTTTCGTTCGGGCAAAATCAATCGTATAAAACCCTCGTTGGAATTAAAGGCGGTTTTCCTGGATATGGATCCCTGAATGTTAAACACAATTTAGGCGGAACAAAGTATATCGAGGCAAGCATGGGTGGATTGGGGAGAAGAAATTATGGCAGCGGATTTTATCTGTTAGGAGATTTAGAAATAAACAACCAATTGAGTCATGGATTTTTATGGCACTATGGAGCAGGTGCTTTGGTTGGATTTTCATCTAACCAAGTAAACAGTTATTTTCAGTTTGCACCCAACGCAATTGCCGGATTGGAGTATGTTTTCGAAGATTTACCGTTAAATATTTCAATCGATACTGGTCCTTACCTGTTTATCACTCCTCAATTCAATTTTGTTTGGGGAGGAGGATTCGCGCTTCGCTATGTCGTTAAGTAACTTAAACTTTTCTCCAGGAGCCAAAAATTGGATTCCTAAATATTTTGATCTTGTAGAGAAAGAAATAATTTCACTTTCAATCGACTTAAAGAATGATTTAGAAGTTAGTACACTGCGCCTGTTGATAAACAAAACAGGACTTCAATATGGCTCATGCACTCAGTTTATTTACGCTAAAAACATCGACTCTTCGAGATATACAAAAGATGAACAGCTCAAATTATTATTATTTGAAACTTTAATTTACGTCTACTTTGACCGATTTGAAAAATTCGATAAGGATCATTTTTTACGATTGTTAGAAGAGTTTTACCAAGGCGATAACCCTTCACAGTTCAGTCATTGGCTGGGTTTTTTCTCAGAGCAAAGTAAGGAAGGGAAAATCGAAAAAATATTAAGCGATCGCGTCAAAGTAAAATCGACCATTTTTGGTTCCAATTATTGGCTGAACCACCTTTCAAATAGTTTTGTTTTTTTAGACGTTTTGTTATTTGAAAGTTTTCTTCAAAATAATTCTCTTTACTTCTTTGAGTCATATGAGCCAATTGCTGTGGCAACAATAAATTGTCTAGCATTTTCTGCTTATTTTGACAATCAATTAATTGAGAAGGAACAGCGAATGCTATGGCATTTTCTAGCAAGTGCGGATTTAGAAAAAGAATTAAAAATTAAGTGTGAAAGAAGCATTCTCGAAGGAATTACAAAAAATGAAATAGACCTTAAACCGATTCAAGATTTATCGATAAAAATTGCGATTTATGAATTATCTATTTTCGTGATAAAAGGTTCTGATTTTATTTCAGAGGAAGAGGAATTAAAAAGCATTGAATTCGGTCATTTTTTGGGGCTTTCTGAAAATGAAATTCAAATTTCATTCATGTTATGTAATTCTTTTTTATTAGAGAATGAAGATGAAGTAAAACTGCTTAATTCTGAGTCAAATACACAATTTATTTATCGCGCGTTTACAAAGAGGTGGTTCCGAATTTTAGGTAGAAATAAAGACAAGTTGGTTCAAGAATTAAAAGAAAGCAAGGAATTGATTTCACTAATTCAGAAATCAACTAAAGAAGAACTTTCAAAAGAGGAAAAGGAATTGGTCAAAAGTCAATTCATGGATATTCTTAAGTCAATGCCATCTATGGCGATATTTTTACTTCCAGGAGGAGGTTTGCTTTTACCATTAATTCTAAAAATAGTCCCTGATCTTTTACCCTCTTCTTTTAAAGAAAATGAATTAGAAAAATGAAAAAATGATGAAATGTAAAATACATACTTATCTGCTCAATGACGCTTTTTCGCAAGAATTTGCAGATAAATATCACAACGGAAAACCATCTGAAGATAACCAATTGTTTGAATGGGAGGATGAATTAGAAGTTTCAAATCCGGTTTCAACTGTAACGGAAATCAAAAACGAAACGTATTTGCTACAAGGCAACATGCCTGACGGATCAACTTTTTCATATCCAATTCCAAACATGAGGTTGGTGAAAATTGAATCAAAAGATGCTCCAGCATTCTTCATCGGTTGCTCCGAAAATATTCTAAATGAATTGAAAATCCATAAGAATGAAAACGCTGCCAATATTGAGCTCTATTTAAAAGATTACGAACCTCTTTCTAACCCAATTCCGGGAATTTATATTGGTTCAAAATCATTTCCGAAAGAACTTATTTTCTAATGCTTTTTGCGGATAAAATTTCACTTCATTTCGATAAACCGATTTTAAAAAAGATCAGTTTCAAACTTCTGCCTGGAGAATTGGTTGGCTTGGTAGGAAAAAGTGGAGCTGGAAAATCTTCATTATTGAAAATCTTGGCTGGACATCTTCAATCAACTGAAGGCAAAGTTTTTTTCGATCAAACAGAGTTACCTCCTGTAAGCTCGATGTTAATCCCAGGATACAAGAAAATAGCTCTGGTTAATCAGGATTTCAAATTGGACCCCTATCATTC
>VGML01000009.1 GCA_016866415.1 Bacteroidota bacterium
ATTGAGCAAGGTAACGAAACGCTCTAGCTCCTTATCTAATTCTTTTTTATTCTCTTTGTAGTTTTCCAAAACGAAAGAAATATGGAATAAAAGTAAAATAAAAATTAACCTAGAACCTTAACGTTTGAATTTTTAACAATTATTTCAATTGCTGATTATTGTTTTAGTTCGATGTAATTCGGTTGAATTAGGATTTTTTTAGCTTTAAATAGCTTGCCGATGGCTTGTTTGAAGGTCTTTTTACTCATTCCAAGTTTTTCTCTTACTTCGTCCGGATCTGATTTGTCAGAAAGCTCAAGTTTTGGGTTTTTTAAAAGAATTTGAAGAATTTTTTCGGTTGCTTGATCATATTTCACGAAAGAAGTAGGTTCTAAGGAAATGTCCAATTTACCATCTTGACGAATATTTTTAACAAACCCCATCAATCGGTCTCCGCGCTGAATATTTTTGGTAATATCCGAATTAAAAATTAATCCTGAATATCGATTGTTAACGATCACGTTTCGACCTAACTCTGTTGGCTCGCAAATGAGTAATTCTACTTCTTGATCAGTAAGTTCTTCTAAACACGGTTCAAGCATTTTTTTAACCTTCATACTTCCGAAAAGCCTGTCAGTAGCGTTATCGTAACGTAAAATAAAAAGATATTTTTCACCTTCCTCAAGTCGATGTGTTTGTTCCCCGTATGGAACCATTAAATCTTTGTCCAGTCCCCAATCAACAAAAGTTCCGAATGGATTATTATGAACGACTTCGAGATAAGTGAAATCGCCCAAAAGGACTAAAGGAGTTTCTGTTGTAGCCACGACTCTGTTCTCCGAATCTTTGAATACGAATACCGAAACTTCTGTTCCTTCAACGTGTTCGGGAAGTAAGTATTTTTTAGGTAGAAGAACCTCATTTCCTTGTTGGTCAAAAAGATAGGCTCCTGGTGGAGTAAGTCGATCTATAGTCAATTGATTGATTCGTCCGAGTTGCATCAATCGAATTTTTTATTTTTTTTACTTTTCTTACTCTTGTATTTACCAGTCGTAACGGACAATCCTGAAGGACTTCTTCGGTCTCGACGTTTTTGCTTTTTGATTTTAGGCATTAAAAGAGATTCATTTTCCATCGCTTGACGCGCTGCTTCACTCTCTGGGGTTCGAGCAACATGAGGTGTTTGACCTGAATTATTTTCATCGGTAGGATCAATCCAAGAATCGTTTAACTTGTGCTTTTCAAGTTTTCCGGATTTTTCGTTTACGGAATAATAAACTTTGTTTTTGTCTTTATCATCGCTATTTACAGCTATCACGTCCTCGTTTAAAATCCACATTTCATCCGAATAATCATATGAATCATAGGACATATCGGGAACGTAATAAGATGCAATTCCAGCCAAGGATTGTGATTCTGGTGACAAGTGATCAAATACGATTCTGTTTCTCTTGTCTTCAAACTTAAGAGTCATAACCGATTTATCAGAGAACTCGAAAACAACCCGTTTTGTAACATTGTTTTTACCTTTAAAAACTGGACTTCCTAATTTTACATTATTTCCGTTGAAAACCAATACGTCAATAAATTTGAAATTACTTCCGGTTGTTCCTCCATCCCAACCAAGAAGTAAATACTCAGTTTTGTTGTTTCGTTCAAACGGAACAATTTTGTAATACAAACAGCCGTACCAATTTTTTGGATCTAAAACTCCTTGAGGTTTTGGCGAATATGGATCAAGATTGTCAACCAATTCTGATATTTTTACCGTTTCCTTGTCCTCGTCCCAACGCATTATAAAAGCACAATACGAGTATGAGATATCCGAAAATTCAAGATTCCAATTTACGATTCTTAATAATTTATCTGGACTGTCAAGAATGGCAACAGTCTTCAGATGTTTGAATTCATAGTTAAAGGCTCCCTCTAGTTTGAGGAACGACTCCAATTCCTTCGTAAAAATTTTATTTTGTTTTTCAATTTCCAAGTCAGTTTTTGCTGCCCGAAGATTTAATAAGGAACGATTCAAGGCAATTTCTTTTTCCTCTAATTCAGTTTGCCCGAAAAGCGAACCAATAAAGATTAAATTGAAAATAAAAAAATGGATTGAAACTTTCATAACTCCTTTAACGCAAGATAGACGTTTATGTTACTACTTACAAATTATTCAAACGTGTAATCGTTTCAACAGGATTAGCTGATCCAAAGACAAAACTGCCTGCAACAAGGGCTTGTGCACCAGCTTTTTTTAGTTCCAATCCCGTTTCTAAATTAACTCCTCCGTCAACTTCAATAATCGCATTCGATTTTTTTTCTTGAATGAGTTGAGCTAATTTTTTTACTTTGTCGATGCTTGAATGAATGAATTTTTGTCCGCCAAAACCGGGGTTAACAGACATAATTAGTGCCAAATCCAAATCCTTTATTACTTCTTCCAAGGCCGAAACGGGCGTATGCGGATTTAATGCCACTCCTGCTTTCATTCCCAACTCTTTGATGGCTGAAATAGTTCGGTTCAAGTGACGGCATGCTTCTATGTGTACTGTTAAAATATCTGATCCTGAATTTTTGAAATTCACCAAATAATTATCTGGATTTTCGATCATTAAATGAACATCTAGGACTTTATCAGTATGCTTGCGAATGACCTCCAAAACTGGAAATCCAAAGGAAATGTTGGGAACAAAAACTCCGTCCATCACATCGATATGAATCCATTGTGCATCTGATGAATGCAGCATTTTAACGTCACGCTCAATGTTTCCAAAATCACACGAAAGAACAGAAGGAGATACGATCATTTTATTATTTTTTTTCCAAAGTTATGGATTTATTTTTCTCCTTTTAAGACTTTCACTAGCTCTTCTTCGCGTCGATACAAATCAAGGTGAAAAATAAGAGAATTTCTTTCCGCAACTACCGTTTCATATACCACATAAATTGGAATGGGCTCAATTAAGGAGATGGGAATGTTATTACGTTTTGCAAGTAAACTGTCTAGTGTATCTGCGCGATAAGGATTTACCTTTCTTGGGATACTATCAAAAGTTAATATTGATTTTGCTAAATCTACTGGATTTTCACAGCGCATGCAGCCATGAGAATAACTTCTGAAAACAGTATTGAATAACGATTTCTTAGGTGTATCGTGTACGTATACACTAAAGGAATTATTGAATTCGAATTTGATGATACCAAGACTGTTGTGCGAGCCGGGTTGTTGAATGACTGTGTAAGGCATTGACGATCGACCACCCCAATTTACCGAATAAGGATCTACTTCTTGATCTTGTCCTTTATAAATTTTATAATGATTTTTAGTCAAATAATTTCGATTCGCTTTTTGAGCAGGAAGAATCTCTTTCGTTGCAATCGATTGAGGAACTTTCCAATAGGGATGACAAATGATTCTGTATATTTTCGATTCTAGTTGAGGGGTTGGATTGGTTTGCTTTCCGACAATGATTCGGTGAATATTTCGCAACGTATCATTTGCATAAAAGTAGAGTTTAAATTCGGGAATATTTACACGAACGAATTTTTTGGGATTTTTTGTTGCCGACCGATAGCGATCTAAGGTAAGTGAAGCTCTTAAAAGTTTTTCATACGTGCTTTCATTTATGGCATAAATGGTGTTTTCACCTAATTTCCCATCTGCTGCAAGGCCATTTTCCAATTGAAATAATTTTAGTTTTTGGCTTACCTCAAGACTATCCATTTTATCATTAATCCAACCTTTCGATAACAAAGATTTTTTGGCTTCTTCAAAGATTTTTTCAGGTTTGCTTTTGATGGAAATTTTGAATTCCGTTGTATCAATTTTGTGGTTTTTTGAATAGTGGTAAAGGTTGTATGCAAGAAAACGATAGTTCGTGTCCGCTGGTCCTTGTTTCTGAAATAATCTAGTGAAGGAAATAGTATCTGTTTGTTTCAAGAAATGAATTGGATTAAAATCATTTGACAGCAAATCCTTTAGTCGTTTAGCCTGAAAATCAAAAAATCCATAATTCAAGTCGGAAATCATTCGACCGAAATTCAGCATCAATAAAACTTCTTTTTCAATTGGATGAAGTTTTTTGTTTTTAATGGAGTGTAATCGAATTTTAGGAATACCATACCAAATGCTCCGATCAAGTTCACACTGAAGATCAAACGCACTATTCTTAAGACAAGAATCTGTTGCGAAAAATCTCCTATAGCTTGATTTTGAATAAATATTTTTCACCCAACCAATTTCGTTTTGATTTAATTTCAGTGTTTTTAGATATTCGACATCTAAAACGCGCTCTAGTTTTTCCTTCTCAGATAAATTTTTATTCTTTAAGAATGATTGCTCCTTTTCAGGAGTCCCTATTGAACAAGCCCAAATAAAAAAGATCAAAAAAATGGATTGAAACTTTTTCATCAAATTAACTTTGTATCCATAACGTAAAGATTAACTAAATTTAGACTTTATTTCTGATATATGAGTGTGGTTCTTCTAATTTTGATTTCTACGGGTTTAATTTCATGGCAGGCCTTTCAAAATTCGCAACTGAAAGAACGATTCTTGTTTATTCCATACTCTGTCAAAAGGAATAACGAATTTCATCGTCTTTTTTCTCATCTTTTTATACATGCAGACATTACCCACTTAGCTTTTAATATGCTTTCGCTTTATTCTTTAGGTTCAATGTTTGAGCAACAGTTGAATTTTAGTTTTGGTTTTACACTTGGTTCAATTCATTTTTTATTACTTTACTTTCTTGGAGGATTAGCTTCAGCATGTGTTATCTACATTCGAAATCAAGACAATCCATCCTATCGGAGTTTAGGTGCATCGGGTGCAGTTTCTGCAGTGATTTTTGCTTCTATCATTTGGAATCCTACTATGAGTTTGATGATTATGTTCATACCTATTCCAATTCCCGCTTACCTTTTCGGACCAATTTATTTACTTATTGAGTATTTCGCCTTACGAAGAGGTGGAACTGGAATTGCACATGATGCGCATATTGGCGGAGCATTGTTTGGAATTCTTTATGTGTTAATTTTGGATTTTGAAAAAGGTGAACAGTTTTTTGATTTGATTTTTTAGAAATGGCAGTTTTATTTGTGAATAATAATGGGACAGTTCTTCCCAATGATGCGCCAACCATTCATCCAGGAAATCGTGGACATTTGTATGGCGATGGTGTTTTTGAAAGCATTCGGATAATTAGTGGAAAACCATTGAATTTGGAAAATCACATAAAACGAATGTTGGATGGCGCTCGTGTTATAAAAATGAGAACTCCATCTTATTATAGCACAGATTTCTTTCGTGATAAAATAAGTGAGTTAATTCAAAAATCTGAGATTGAAGAGGGTGGGAGATGTCGTTTGTCATTGGATCGTGTTTCAGGAGGTGCATATTTACCGGATTCGAATGAATCGACCTTTTACATTGAGGTATATCCATATGATGTAAATCATTTTGAATTGAATGCGAAGGGCCTTGAGGTTGATATTTACCAAGATATTAAACTTCAAAAAAATTTTCTTTCTAACTATAAAACAAAGGCTGGCTTGACCTACGTTATGGCAGCTCTTTCAGCCAAGGACAAAGGTTTGGATGACGTTTTTCTTAGCAGTGATCGAGGTAATATTCTGGAAACTTCTAGTTGTAATGTGTTCGTGGTTAGCAATGGAGTATTGTATACGCCTGGTTTAGACGAAGGCTGTTTGGCTGGAACGATGCGAATGCAAGTCATCAATCTTGCAATAAGTCACGGAATAAAAGTTTACGAATGCGCCATACTTCCTCAAAATTTATTAGCGGCAGATGAAATATTCATTACAAATGCGATTCG
The DNA here is from genome assembly GCA_016866415.1 of Bacteroidota bacterium. Taxonomy (GTDB): domain Bacteria; phylum Bacteroidota; class Bacteroidia; order Flavobacteriales_D; family Crocinitomicaceae; genus UBA952. Next base: position 5,811 of record VGML01000009.1, read on the forward strand.
AGGAATTAATTGGATTGGCGGTTATCGAACAAAACGATTCTTTAATAACATGTCAAGAAAGTTGATTGTGCTGTTAAATGAACATTGGGAAAAAGAGCTAGGGATATGAATAAATAAAAAAGGCCATCTTTTCAGACAGCATAATAAAATTGGTAAAGAGGGATTTATAAAGTCCCTCTTTTTTCTTGTTCGCGTTCGATGGATTCAAATAAGGCCTTGAAGTTACCTGCACCAAATCCTTTTGCACCCATTCGTTGGATGATTTCAAAAAACAAAGTCGGTCTGTCTTCAACTGGCTTCGTGAAAATTTGAAGTAAGTAGCCTTCTTCGTCAGCATCAACTAAGATGGCAAGTGACATCAATTCATTGATATCCTCTTTCATCATGCTCATGTGTTCTCCTAATCTACCAGGAATCTCGTCATAATAAGTTTTAGGTGGGGCAGAAAGAAACTCAACTCCTCTAGCTCTAAGTTGTTTAACGGTTTCGATGATATTATCCGTTGCAACCGCTATATGCTGCGCTCCAGGACCTTCGTAGAAATCCAAATATTCCTCGATTTGAGATCGTTTTTTACCTTCCGCTGGTTCGTTTATTGGGAATTTGATTCTTCCATTTCCGTTTGACATTACTTTCGACATCAATGCCGAGTATTCAGTGTGAATTTGTTTGTCGTCAAATGAGAGGAAGTTCACAAATCCCATAACATCTTCATACCATTTAACCCACGTGTTCATTTCTCCCCAGCCAACATTTCCAACCATGTGATCAATGAATTTTAATCCCGTTGCAGTTGGGTTGTAATCGGACTCCCAGATTTGGAAGCCAGGTAAAAAAGGTCCGTTGTAATTCTTGCGCTCAACGAACATGTGAACCGTTTCTCCATAGGTGTAAATTCCAGCACGAACCACTTCTCCGTTTTCATCTTTTTCAACGGTTGGTTCCATGAATGATTTGGCTCCGCGTTTAGTCGTTTCTTCCCATGATTTTTTTGCATCGTCAACCCAAAGAGCGATAACTTTTACACCGTCACCGTGTTTTTTAACGTGCTCCCCGATTGGAGAGTCGCTTTTTAATGCGGTTGTTAAAACCAATCGAATTTTATCTTGCTTCAACACATAAGAAACGCGATCCTTTAATCCAGTCTCTAAACCTGCATATGCGTGGGATTGAAAACCAAAAGCAGTTTTATAGAAGTGAGCCGATTGTTTTGCGTTACCAACATAAAACTCAACGTAATCCGTTCCTAATAAAGGAAGAAAGTCTTCAGCTCCTTTAAAGATTTTCTCTAGACCATATTCTACATTGGTCACTTCTTTTTTTATTTCTTCTGACATTTTATTTTTTTTAATATTAATGAATCCAAGATTTAGCGTAATCGGTTTGTTCGATTCCTAAAGCTTGATTAGTTAATTTGAGCGGTTTGAATGTATCCACCATCACCGCTAGTTCTTCTGTTTCCTTTTTGCCAATGCTGCGCTCATAAGCTCCCGGATGAGGTCCGTGCGGAATTCCAGCGGGATGCAAGGTAATTTGTCCTTTTTCAATATTGTTCCGACTCATAAAATCACCATCTACATAATAAAGCACCTCATCCGAGTCAATGTTACTATGGTTGTACGGGGCAGGAATCGAATCCGGATGGTAGTCATAAAGCCTTGGAACGAAAGAGCAAATTACAAATGCACTTGTTTCAAATGTCTGATGAACGGGAGGTGGTTGATGAACCCGTCCCGTTATCGGCTCAAAATCGTGAATTGAAAAGGCATACGGATAATTGAAACCGTCCCATCCAACTACATTAAATGGATGATGCGCATAAACGTATTCGTAAAGTTCGTCTTGTTTTTTGATCTTTATCACGAAGTCTCCTTCTTCATCGTGTGTTTCCAATTCGTGTGGCGGACGAATATCACGCTCGCAGTATGGTGAATGTTCTAATAGTTGTCCAAACCAATTACGATATCTTTTCGGAGTATAAATCGGATGAAATGATTGAATAATAAACAAGCGATTTTCCTCGTTTTGAAATTCCATTTGGTAAATCATCCCCCTTGGAACAACTAGGTAATCGCCGTATGAAAAATCAATATTCCCAAGTTGGGTTTTAAGTTTCCCGGTTCCTTTGTGAATGAAAATAACTTCATCTGCATCCGCATTTTTATAAAAATAATCATTCATTGATTTTTTAGGAGCCGCCAATTCGATGTAACAATCGCTATTCACCAAAACTGGTGTTCTACTTTCAAGATAATCGTCTTTTGGAATAACTTGAAAGCCCTGAAGTGAACGCATGGTCATATTTTTTTCAATTGCAACTTCAGGTGCAATGTTTTTTTGTCCGCGAATTTCTTTGACCACGGTCGGTGGCTGAATGTGATATAGTAAGCTAGACATGCCATCAAATCCAATCGTTCCAAAAAGTTGCTCGTGATAAATGGAGCCATTTGGTTGTCTGAATACGGTATGTCGCTTGTGAGGAATATTCCCCAATTTGTGATAAAAAGGCATAATTAATTGATTTAAAATAATTTAAAATTCTCAAAACTAGATTATAATGAAATCATTCGGGATTTCTTTTGAGAATTTGTTTATTCAATAAGTTTAAATCGATCCAAAGCATAATTGATGCAAAAGTAGAATTTTGCGAGCTCTAAAATAAATGATTTTAATCAGCTTTTATAATTTTCTCGAGAAATTTTATCTTTTTGTTAAACGATTAAAGTAGAAAGTTAAATTTGTCACCTAACTTGAGAGAGATGCCACAAATAATTGTTATTGGAGCCGGAGGTCAAATTGGAACTGAGTTGGTTGCTGAATTACGCAAGAGATTTGGTTCTCAAAATGTTGTCGCATCGGATCTTGGAGAAACTTGTCCTACGCTGTTGGAAGGCGGACCCTATATTCAGTTAGATATTTTGAATCGCGAATTTGTGAGATCGTACATAATTGATAATGGAATTAAGCAGGTTTATCTTCTAGCCGCTTTGCTATCTGCTACTGCTGAGAAAAATCCCGAGTTTGCTTGGAAATTAAACATGGAAGGTCTGTTTACAATTTTGGATCTTGCTAAGGAAAAACACATCGAAAAAGTCTTTTGGCCAAGTTCGATTGCTGTTTTTGGACCAACAACACCATCTGACAAAACGCCACAGCATACCATCATGGAACCAATAACGATTTATGGAATTTCCAAACAAGCTGGAGAGCGTTGGTGTGAATATTATTTCAATAAATTCAATGTTGACGTTCGAAGTATTCGTTATCCTGGGTTGATTTCATATAAAAGTAAACCAGGAGGTGGAACGACAGATTATGCTGTTGATATTTTTTATAAGGCAAAGGAACATAAACGATATACAAGTTATTTATCCGAGGATACGGCACTTCCCATGATGTTTATGGATGATGCCATTCGAGCCACAATTGAATTAATGGAAGCCCCAATCATTAAAATTAAAGAACGTTCATCTTACAATTTGGGAGGAGTCAGTTTCTCCCCGAAACAAATTGCAATTGAAATAAAAAAACGAGATTCTTACTTTGAAATCAACTATGAACCTGATTTTCGACAGGCGATTGCAGATAGTTGGCCAAATTCGATAGATGACAGCGCAGCTCATAACGATTGGGGATGGAAACATCATTTCGGCTTGGAAGAAATAGTTGATATTATGCTAAACAATGTTCAGCCCAAATGAAATCGTTTTTGTAATTTAATATAATTACTATTCTTATTCAATAGTATTACTATTATATTTGTATTGATAACTTTTAGGTTTTGAAAGCAATATTATCTCAACTAAAAATTCAGGTTAATTCAAATCTATATCTGAAAGATCCCCATACGTCTGAGTTGGGTGGGAAAATTATTCGTTCGAGTATACGACTCATCGATGGATTTGATTCCAAACGCTTATTGGATGCCGAGAAAACGATGTTTGAGGGAGGAGAGTTCCTTGTTCCTAATCAATGCGCGCGAAACGGATTACATTCAAGCGAAGCTCAAATACATTGAAGCCTTGACAAAAAATCAGCAAACTTATCTGTCCCTTCAATTTGCGACGGCGCGTTTGTTCAACTAAACATTTGATTTTAATTAAATGGAAATCTTCAGAAATCGTAGATTGATCATTGCTACCAAGCACAAAAAGGAAGCGGTCATTGCCCCAATATTAGAGGAAAAACTTGGTGTGACTTGTTTTGTTGATGAGGAATTTGATACGGATTCCTTTGGGACCTTTTCAGGTGAAATTGAACGAGAAAAAGATGCGTTGGAAACGATTCGAATGAAATGTTTAGTCGCCATGGAGAAAAACAACTGTGATTTTGCCGTCGCAAGCGAAGGATCATTCGGACCACATCCGAGTTTATATTTCGCTAATGCCGATGATGAGTTGATAATGCTCATTGATAAAAAGAATAATTTGGAAATCATTGCTCGTGAAATCAGTTTGGAAACGAATTTCAATGCCAAGTTAATTCGAAACAAAGCCGAGTTGTTCGATTTTACAAAAACGGTACTCTTTCCATCACATGCCTTGATTATCAAAAAAGATCAAAATGATCATTCATTTCTGAGGAAAGGAATTAAGGAAGAAACACTTTTAGTAGAATATGTTGAATATTGTATCAAAACTTTCGGACATGCATACATCGAAACAGACATGCGTGCGATGCATAATCCTACTCGCATGAAAGTTATTGAATCGGCAATGAAAAAGCTTATTCTTAATATTGAATCAGTTTGTCCTAAATGCAGCAACCCTGGTTTTGTAATTTCAGATGTTATTTCAGGTTTGCCTTGCGAATTGTGTAATTTCCCAACTGATTCCACACTTTTTCACAAGTATACATGCGCTTCATGCGAATTTGAAGAAAAAAAGAAATTTCCTCACGGAAAAGAGCTCGAAGATCCGATGTATTGCAACCGATGCAATCCATGAAAATGGCGAATTTTTACTTTTTTTTGTAATAATTTATTGATTCCTATAATTTTTTTTTATAGCCACTTTGCAAGCTGACATTGATTTTCAGCTAGTTGGTGAAAATTATTTTTAAATTGTTTAACAAAAAAAGTAAAACATTAAACAAAAAGTGTTTAACTTTACCATGAAAATGTTAAACAAAAATTAAATGCCATGTCAACAATTGAATTTAATGATGCCTTGATAGGCATCGAAAATAATTTGCAGTCGTTCGCTATGAGTTTCACTCGAAATCGTGATGACGCAAGGGATTTGACACAAGAAACGATGTTAAAGGCAATTACTTACAGAAATTATTACACGCCTCAGACAAATTTCAAAGCATGGGTTTTTACTATTATGAGGAATATCTTCATAAATCAGTATCGCCGAAGAGTAAAATCAGGAACCATTTTTGATAACTCTAAAGATTCATTTTTAACTGTAAACACAGTTAGTTTTGATGAAAGTCCGTTGGAGAAAATTTCAGTTAAAGACATCAATCAAAAAATAGATTTGTTGGGAGACGAATACAAGAGACCATTTGAAATGCATTTCCAAGGGTTTAAGTACAAAGAAATTGCAGATGAATTAAGAATTCCAATTGGTACAGTAAAAAGTCGTATATTTATAGCTCGTAAGAAGCTGATGGACGCCTTGCCGGACTATAATTTCTTCGCGAATTAATGAGCAAACGGGTCACCATACTGGGAGCCGGAATTTCCGGGCTATCCGCTTCGGCTTTCTTAGCTAAAGAGGGATTCGATGTTACAATACTCGAAAAAAATCCAACAATAGGAGGGAGGGCAAGGCAATTTGAAAAAGACGGCTTTGTTTTCGACATGGGTCCAAGTTGGTATTGGATGCCCGATGTATTTGAGCGTTTTTACAATCAATTCGGATACACAACTTCTGATTTTTACGATCTAAAACGTCTTGACCCTTCATATCGAGTTTACTGGCCCGATCTTTCGTTTACGGATGTTCCTGCCAACATGACGGAGATGGAAGCTTGGTTCGAATCGCTCGAGCCGGGTAGCTCCAAAAAATTGAGGGAATTTTTGAATGATGCAAAATACAAATACGAAGTTGGCATGCAGGATTTAGTATTCAAACCTAGTTTGAGTTTATTCGAATTTGCTGATTCTCGTGTGTTGAAAGGATTGCTGAATATGCACCTGTTGTCTTCTTTTTCAAATTACATCCGTAAATATTTCAAGCATCCAAAAATTCTCTCTTTACTTGAATTTCCAGTTTTGTTTTTAGGTGCTATGCCGAATGAAACTCCCGCATTATATTCTTTGATGAATTATGCAGACATTTCTCTTGGTACTTGGTATCCAATGGGTGGAATGTTCAAGTTTGTTGAGGCTTTTGAAAAAATAGCCAAGGACCAAGGCGTAAAAATTAAAACAAGTCACGAGGTCTTGGGATTTGATTACGTTGACAGAACAATCGTTTCGGCTAAAACATCTCAGGGAATGCACGAATCAGACTTTTTCATTTCAGGAGCTGATTACCAACACACGGATTCGAAATTGTTGAATGGTCATGCCAATTATTCTGAAAAATATTGGGATAAACGAACGATGGCGCCTTCATGTCTTTTGTTTTATGTGGGTATCAATAAACGAGTAAATAATTTACAACACCATAATTTGTTTTTTGACGAATCCTTAGATCTTCATGGAAAGGAAATTTATAAAGACCCGCAGTGGCCGAGTGCACCGCTATTTTACATGAGTGCTCCATCGATTACTGATCCAAGTGTTGCACCTGAAGGACATGAAAACTTGTTTTTCCTGATTCCAATTGCACCAGATTTAAAAGATGATAACGAACAAATTCGCGAGCGCTATTTTGAACTCTTGTTGCATCGCCTGAAGAAAATAACTGGAAATGACATCAAAGAAAACATTGTTTACAAAAAAAGTTTCTGTATTTCCGATTTTAAGCGTGAATATCATGCATTTAAAGGAAACGCTTATGGACTTGCAAACACCTTGAAGCAAACGGCTATTTTAAAGCCGAGCTTAAAAAATAAAAATCTAACAAACTTCTACTATACAGGTCAATTAACCGTTCCAGGACCTGGCGTTCCTCCTTCGATTATATCTGGAGAGGTCGTGGCAAACGAAATCATTAAATCTCAAAAACGCTAAACTATGAAACAATTATTTGATGACATAAGTCAGGAAATGAGCCGCTTAACGACGAAACGTTACAGTACTTCTTTTTCCTTGGGTATTAGTTTTCTGCACAAAGATTTACACAAGCCCATTTACTCGATTTATGGTTTTGTTCGTTTCGCTGACGAAATCGTAGATTCATTTCACGGCTTTGATAAACATAAATTGTTAGCTGATTTCAAAGAAGAGACTTATAAGGCTATTTCCGAAGGAATTTCATTGAACCCAATTTTGAATTCATTTCAGTGGGTAGTGAATAAATACAATATTCCACATGAATTAATTGAAACTTTTTTAAATTCTATGGAAATGGATTTGTCAGATCACGTCTATGATAAATTGACTTACGATAAATATATTTTGGGTTCTGCTGAGGTTGTAGGCTTGATGTGTTTGAAGATATTTGTGGAAGGCAATAACTCCGAATACGAGCGATTGAAACCCTTTGCCATGAAACTTGGTTCGGCATTTCAAAAGATTAATTTTCTTCGTGATTTAAAAGCAGATTATCAGGAATTAGGTCGGACTTATTTCCCAGGAATAAATATGGATGAGTTCAATGCAACCGTTAAGAAAGAAATTGAAGCAGATATCGAAGTCGATTTTAAACTTGGTTTAGACGGAATAAAAATGTTGCCTCACAAAGCACGATTTGGAGTTTACATGGCTTACAAATATTATTTTAAGCTTTTCAAAAAAATTAAACAAACGCAAGCAGAAGTTATTTTAACAGAACGAGTTCGCATTCCAAATCGTCGAAAGTTCAGGATTTTATTAACTTCGTTCCTACGTCATAATCTTAATTTGCTTTGATGATTCAGCAGAACGTAATTTTAGTTGATGAGCAAGACCAGGAGGTTGGACTCATGGAAAAGATGGAGGCACATCAAAAAGGCTTGTTGCATCGCGCCTTTTCAGTTTTAGTTTTCAATGAGAACGGAGAATTACTCGTTCAAAGACGTGCTTTTGGAAAATACCATTCAGAAGGACTTTGGACCAATACTTGTTGCAGTCATCCATATCCCGGTGAGTCAATTCTAGAAGCAGGTAAACGACGATTGTTTGAAGAAATGGGTTTTACGTGTGAGCTGACCGAAGTTTTTTCGTTTATCTACAAAGCTGGACTAGAGAATGGATTAACCGAACATGAATTGGACCATGTTCTTGTTGGTTTTTCAGAAGAAACTCCTCACTTAAATTTGGAGGAAGTAGGCGCTTTCAAATGGATGTCCATAAATGAAATAAAAACAGAAATGGAACATAATCCATCTCAATACACAGCTTGGTTTCGGATTCTTATCGAGGAGCACGAATCAAAAATTCAAAATTTGGTAGCCAATGAAAGTTTGTAGGAGAGCTACATTTAACGCAGCACATCGGCTCTTTCGCGAAGATTGGAGTGATGAACAAAACAAAGACATTTTTGGCAAATGCAGCAATCCAAATTACCACGGTCACAATTATGTATTAGAGGTTTGGCTAGATGGCAAAATTGATCCAGAGACAGGTTATGTCATCGATTTAAAAATTCTTAAGAACTACATCAAAGAAGAAATCACAGAGCGTTTTGATCATAGAAATTTGAATCTTGATTGTGCCGAGTTTAAAGATCTGAATCCAACCGCTGAAAACATTGCTTTGGTTTGTTGGCGACTCCTTCGTTCTCGACTTGATTCCAGATACAAATTGACCATTAAACTTTGGGAAACAGAGAATAATGTGGTTGAATGTGATGGAAAGGGCTAAACGTTAATAATTGCGAACGAGTTAACTAATAATTGCTAACGATTTGCAGCAATTCCAATTTTCATCAACGATTCCGTTGGCAACTCGTAATTCTGAGTTAAACAAAATCATTTTACCCTCAAAAAACACTATCTTCGCAAACGTTCATGGAATTAGCATCTTTCCTGAAATTATTTGCCAAATTAGCCGCAATTGACCAGACAGCATCCGCTTTGAGTCAGGAGAAAGTGCGCGTCCATTGGAAAGGGGTGGTTGGTTCGTCGAAAAGTATCTCTGCTGCTTGTGTAGCGCAACAAGTTCCCGGACACCATGTTTTTATTCTCAACGACAAAGAAGAAGCTGCTTATTTTTTGAATGATTTGGAAGGGTTGTTTCCGGAAGACAAACGCATTTTGTTTTATCCTGCTTCGTATCGCGTGCCTTACCAAATCGAAGAAACAGACAATGCCAATGTGGTAACACGTGCGGAAGTTTTGGAACGTATCGCCAATGGCTCGAATGCGTGGGTCGTGACTTACGCAGAAGCCTTGTTTGAAAAAGTTCCTACGAAAAAGAAATTGATTGAAAACACCTTGCGCGTAGAGGTCGGAAAATCGTATTCTATCGATTTTATAAATGAGCTTTTATTGGAATATCATTTTGATCGCGTCGATTTCGTTTATGAGCCTGGACAGTTTTCAATTCGTGGGGGAATTGTTGACGTGTATTCGTATGCCAATGATTTGCCCTTTCGAATTGAGTTTTTTGGCGATGAGGTTGAAACCATTCGGACGTTCGATGCTGCAACGCAACTTTCAGTAAAAACACATTCATTTTTTAATGTCATCCCCAATATTCAAGGACAATTGACTTTGGAAGGTGTCGGTTCCTTTTTTGAATTTATCGGAAAAAATGCCAATATCTGGTTGAGTTCGTTTGAACGCACAGAAAAAATCCTTGAGAAAGAATACAACAAGGCTGTTGAAATTTACACGGGATTGCCAGAAACGGTAAAGCATACGTTGCCCTCAGATCGTTATCTCAATCAAACAGATTTCAAAAAAGAAATCGAAGCTTATTCGCTTGTTGAATGGGGCCCCGATTATCAATATAAAGCAAACGAAACAATAAAATTTGATTTTCTGCCCCAACCAAGTTTCAACAAGAATTTTGAATTGCTCAAAACGGATTTGTTGGCGCGACAAGATTCCTTATTTAAAAACTTGATTTTTTCCAATCACCCAAGACAAATCGAACGTTTGTATCAGATTTTTGAAGACATCGGAGGAGGCGTAGAATTTTCTCCAATGAATCTCGCTTTGCACGAAGGATTCATTGCTCCTGAATTGAAATTGGTTTGCTACACAGATCATCAGATTTTTGAGCGTTACCACCGTTTTCGTTTGAAAGAAGGATTTAAACAAGCCAAACAAGCATTGACTTTAAAGGAAATTTACAACCTTCAAAAAGGAGATTATGTGACGCACATTGATCATGGTGTAGGGCAATTTTCCGGTTTAGAAACCATTGATGTCAATGGAAAACCGCAAGAAACAATTCGTTTGGTTTACAAAGATGGCGATGTGCTATATGTCGGAATTCACTCCTTGCACCGCATTTCGAAATTTACCGGAAAAGAAGGAACGGTTCCCAAAATGAACAAACTAGGAACACAGGCTTGGAGCACGCTTAAAAATAAAACGAAGAAGAAAATAAAGGAATTGGCTTTCGATTTGATTCAGCTGTATGCGAAACGTCGAAGTCAACCTGGATTTGCATTTGCCCCAGACACCTATTTGCAGAATGAATTGGAAGCGTCTTTCATGTATGAAGATACGCCAGACCAATACAAAGCGACTCAAGATGTAAAAAAGGATATGGAGGAGTCTCGTCCGATGGATCGCTTGATTTGTGGCGATGTTGGTTTTGGAAAAACAGAAGTAGCGATTCGTGCTGCTTTTAAAGCGGTTGCAGATTCCAAGCAAGTGGCTGTTTTGGTTCCAACAACCATTTTATCGTTACAGCATTACCGAAGCTTTAAAGAGCGTTTATCAGAATTCCCTTGCAATGTGGATTACATCAATCGATTTAAAAGTGCGAAACAGGTTACGGAAACTCTAAAGAAACTTGAAAAAGGAGAAATTGACATTTTAATTGGAACGCACGCATTAGTTGCTGAACGTGTCAAATTCAAAGATTTGGGATTGATGATTATAGATGAGGAACAGAAATTTGGGGTTGCTGTAAAAGATAAATTGAAAACCATTCGCGCAACAGTCGACACCTTAACCTTGACAGCGACTCCGATTCCAAGAACCTTGCAATTTTCACTGATGGGCGCCCGTGATTTGAGCATCATCAATACGCCTCCGCCAAACAGACAGCCTGTTTTAACTGAGATTATTTCCTTCGATGAGGAAGTAATTCGCGACGCAATTGCCTATGAAGTAACCCGTGGCGGACAAGTATTTTTTGTAAACAATCGCCTTTCCAATATCCGAGAAATTGCTGGAATGATTCAGCGTTTGTGTCCTGGTGTTCGAGTTGGAATTGGTCATGGACAAATGGAAGGTTCACAATTGGAGAAAGTGATGCTTGATTTCATCGAAGGTCGATACGATGTGCTTTTAGCCACAACAATCATTGAATCAGGTATTGATATTTCGAATGCTAATACAATCATAATCAACGGAGCAGATAAATTTGGGTTAAGCGATTTGCATCAATTGCGTGGGCGCGTAGGAAGAAGTAATAAAAAGGGATTTTGTTACCTTATCGCCCCGAAATTCAGTGTTTTGACATCGGAGGCAAGAAAACGATTGGAGGCTTTGGTGCAGTTCTCCGATTTAGGTTCTGGATTCAACATTGCGATGAAAGATTTGGATATCCGCGGAGCCGGAAACATGCTAGGTGGCGAACAAAGTGGGTTCATTTCTGAAATCGGTTTTGAAATGTATCAGAAAATTCTGAACGAAGCGATGAACGAATTGCGCGAAAGTGAATTCAAAGAGTTGTTTGATGAGCGGCAGACGGATACATTTGGCTCGTATGTCAACGATTGCATTTTTGAAACCGATATGGAAGTTCGTATTCCGGATGATTATGTGAATAATGTAAACGAACGATTGAGTTTGTATCAGGAATTAGATAACTTAAAAAATCAAGGAGAATTAGACAATTTCGCGAAGCAATTAGTGGATCGCTTTGGACCATTACCGCGAGAAGTAAAAGAATTGATCTTCTCTTTTCAATTGCGTTGGCTCGCTCAAGATCTCGGATTGGAACGATTGGTAATTAAATCTTCAAAATTAGTTGGATACTTTATTTCTAATCCGCAATCGCCTTTTTACGAGACTGAAACCTTTACCATCTTATTAAATAAGATTATGTCTATTAGAGAGGGATATCGACTAGTTCAACAAAACGACAAACTACGCATGGTCATTGAACCTGTTCGTCATATCAAGGATGCATTTGAGAAGTTAGAAACACTGAGTAGTCAGATTTAATTATAAATTATTCTATATTGTTTACGTTCTATGTTACCTATAAAAAAAGCTATTATTCAAACGTTTTATTTTTTTAACAAGATGCCTTAACGTAACTTACTGGAAATAATTCAGTTGGCGAATGGAAATTATTGGGTAATGCAGGCACAAATACATGCCAACCACAGTAAGATTAAACTTAGAATTAACATGCATCGTTGGTAAAATCACCATCTATATATAAGGTAGCGTTGTTGGTAGTACCATTTCCATTGACCATAAATTGCCCATTAGTAGCATTTTGAACATCTCCAACTACATGCACTTGAACCCCTTTATATAAATAAGTAAAAGACTTTGAATGAACGAAAACCTGAGAATGGATTTTTTGTCTATTCTCAAAAATCCATTCTCAGGTTTGCGTTCATTAAAGATAAATTCGAACATATTTCATTATTGAGATGATAGAATCTCTTATCAAAAACATTTGAAAAATAGTCAACTAAACTAATTTCTGTTGTTTTTATTCAGCCGGAATGGCAAAAAATTGATTTTCTCCCCAAACATTGGCAGCAAAATTACTGCCTCCGCAATTTGTTCCCCCATATCGCTCTATGTTTGCCCACATGTAGTAAGTATTTGTTGAGCCGGTATTATTATTAAGATATATAGCTCCATTTACCATCCCAAAATTACTAGGCGTAGTAACAGACCCGCTCGCTAGAGGACTACCAACAATTTGTGGGGAAGAGGAATACGTAGTATTGCTATTTGACAAGGATGTTCGCACCCACAAGGCTCTTTCATTTCCATCCCAACCTGAGCTACCCCCATTCTGAGGCATAAGTAATTCATAAATATATACAACCCATTTTCCAGGAGGTAAGGTAATGTATGAACCGGTATTTTGCCATTGTCCAGAGGGAGGATTTAAGTGATTTGGCGTTGTAGTGTTATGGACTCCAAATATAATCCCAGAATATGCACTCGTTTGCAATTTATTCCATCGATTGGTTTGCCAATAATAATAACCTTGACTTACTGCATTTTGACCCGCGCCCGCTACATTGTTGTTGTAAACCAAAATTCCGTCAGAAACTCCCGGAACAGTTGTTGCGTCTGTTGCACCTGTTAACGGAACCCTCGGAAAAATCACCCCTTTGTTAGTCGCTGTAACATCTAAAGCAGCAGGATTAATTGCAGCCGCCGTTCCAATTCCAACATTTCCATTTGCTGTTAAGGAAAGGGAGTTGATTGGTGCCGAAGTATTTATAGCAACAACGGGCCCTGCACTCGGAGTCGAATTGTCATTCGGAGCATCATTCTTTAGGACATTGAAATTTGGACTTCCGTTGGTGTTGTAGGTTGTTATCCCCATTTGCCCACAATTACCAATTCTAAAATCCCATGATTTATCGGTGTTGCAAGTTGCAGTATTCGTATTTCTCAATCGCAAACCACCAGTCATTGCTTGAATATGACCTAAATTTTGGTCAAAGTTCACTTCTAAAGGTCGTTGAGGAGTCATTGTCCCCATCCCGATATAGCCATTGTCATTTTTGATAATCATTCTTCTTAATGCTGTTGCAGGCGTTCCGTTCGTGGTACTTTCAAAAATTAATCCGCCGTTTGCAGTGGTAAAATTTGGATTCGAGTAAAAAATTCGAAAGTCGTAATCATCTGTACTCACATCCTTAAAATCAATGTAACCACTTACTTGTTGGGCAATTGCTGTTGTAGGACTTCTGTATAATTCCACACCGCCATCATTGGTTAACATGGCAGATTTATCACTCAAGGAGCTATTTGCCAAAACAATCCCATCTTCGACATGCAATTTTGTGATGGGAGTAGAAATTCCAACGCCAACAAATCCACCAGCTGTTACCCTTGCTTTTTCCGTATTATTTGTCCGAAAAACCAAATCTTGATTATCAATTGTTCCAAGGAAATTAGTTGTAGGTGTCGTTCCCGTGTTTCCTGTTGTTAACCAAGCATTAGTAGTAGTGGAAAAAGTTTGCGGTTGATCTGTGGTTAAGGTGATTTGTCCTGATTGATTCACTGTCAAATTGGTAATATTCCAACTCGGACCCTGTGGACCTTGAACCCCTTGTGGACCTTGAATTCCTTGTGCACCCTGAGGGCCAGCAACACCATTACAAACATATTGGCTCAATGCAGGATTAATTTCAGTAGCATCAAGCACTCCATTTCCATTTGTATCGTTTCCAAATTGAAGTAAAACTCCGCCATTTGCACAATTTGCCCCCGCTGCGACTGGAGTAGTTAAAATAGTGTTTGCACCACCATTTCCTGTATTACACAAGTAATTCCAAGTTGTGTTGAAGGCAGTATAGTACATGAAACACTCCACATTTGTATCGTAAACTAACAAACCGTTTGCAGGATTGGTGATAGCTAAACGTTGAACAGTGGTCATTCTGGGAACCAACATTCCTTTCGTTGTGGATTCCACCTCCAAAACACTCGATGGATGACCAGGCGCATTTATCACATCAGAAACTCTCATATTTTGCTGTGCAAAAGCTATTGAAGTTAGGGAGAAACAAATTAAAATCAATAAATATTTCATATCTAGCGAATTAAATTTACGTGTCCAACAATTTCTTTTCGCCCATCGTTGGTCGGACTTTTATAGGTGATTTTGTAAATATAGGTGCCATCTTGCACATCTCTGCCTTCTGTTCCGAAAGAGCCATCCCAACCGTAATCAGGATTTTGAGTAACGAATACAACTTCTCCCCAACGATTGAAAATCTCCATCAAATAATTGTAACGGTCAAAATTGACGGTGAAAATTGGTCGAAAAGTTTGATTGTACCCGTCGCCATCGGGCGTAAAAGTGTTTGGAATATAAATCCCACCGCTTTCTTCATAATCAATAAAAACGGACTGCGAGGCTGTACAACCTAACGGCGAAACTCCAGTTAAAGTCACTGTATATCCGTTTGTTGCATTCGTGAAAAAATGTGTTGGACTCATAGCTTCTTCTGAATTTCCGTCGCCAAAATTCCAGAGGTAATTATTGGCGCCGTTGGAATTATTCAAAAAACTTATCGATTGGTTGGCGCTACTAAATTGAGCAGGATTCGGCGCGAAACTGATACTTGGAACATCATCGATGCAAATGTAACCTGCGACAGTATTGGATGCCGTACAACCTACAAACGAAGAAGTTAGGGTCACATCAAAACATCCTGCTTGTTGAAAAGTGTGATTTACATCTGAGCAACCTGTAATCACTGTTCCGTCGCTAAATGACCAAATACAACCCGTAGAACCTGGTGCTTGAGCGTTAAACGTTATTTGTTCCGGAACACATCCCGTTGTTGAGCTTGCAACAAAAGTTGGCGGTAAAGCAGCGTTTATAAGTGCATAAGGTTGATTTGAAAAATTACCCCAATTGTTGACACTTGCTCGATTGAATGGAGTGTTGTTTTGAATAGTACTAGAAGTAATCATGTCCCATTGAACTAAAGCTGGTATTAATTCCCAACGACCTAAATTTGACCATGTTCCATCCAAATTTTCAATGTAAGAAACAACGACATTGGCATTTCCCGTGTTATTCGACTTGAGAATTTGGTGGTAAAAAAGGTTGTTTATTTCACAAACATTGGAAGCGCGAATATTTCTGTCGTAGTTTTCATTCGTTGCATCAACATTTGCCATTCGAACTTTGAAAGTATCGGTTTGAGTACTTAATGGCGTAATTTCAACTGGTCTATACCGCAAAGTACCGACACTTGAACCAACTGGAAAGAGGTAAACGCTGTTGTTGTTTGTTGTGCGGTGCAGGTAACCACCGTTTAAACTTGAAACGAAACCACCAGTTGTTGGTGTTGTAGAAATGCGCGTGATAGCCGCAGGATTTGGATTAAGCAAACGAAATTGAAAAGTTTCCGTTTTTAATTCCAGCCCTTTGAGATCGAGGATACCTGTTGCCGCCTTGTCAATTTGTTGAATCTTAAAGTCCGTTCCGTCAAGAGTGAGATTATTGAAAACGGTAACCGCAGTTCCTCCCAAAATTTGAATGCCTCCTTCAAGAAATACAGTTCCCGTTCCGCCATTAAAAATTGCGTTATCAAACCAATCTCCAGTCAAGCGAATAAATCCATTTCCTGTTGCCGCAGCATCATTGGTAAAATCACCATTTATATATAAAGTAGCATTGTTGGTAGCACCATTTCCATTGACCATAAATTGCCCATTAGTAGCATTTTGAACATCTCCATCTACATGCACTTGAACCCCATTAGATAAATTAGTAAAAGACTTTGAATGAACGAAAACCTGAGAATGGATTTTTGAGAATAGACAAAAAATCAATGCATAAGAAATGAGTAGCCAACGCAAAGACAATGAACCCAGCATTAATCTATTTATGAACATGTTTTTTCTTTCCTTTATATATACTTGAGTTGCATTGTTTTAGTTTCTTAATTCTACAAAACAAATAATAATGTAAACTAACGAATTAACGTAACATTTCCACTTACAACTTCTCTTTCATCTCTATTAGGATTTTTGTACGTTATTCGATAAGTGTATATTCCCTGCTGTACATCCCTTCCAAAATTCCCATAAGATCCATCCCAACCAACATTTACATTATGTGTTTCAAAAACAAGTTCACCCCAACGATTAAAAATCAACATTTCAAAGTTGAATGGGTCATAACCAAAAGTGAAAATTGGTTTAAAAATTTGATTGAATACATCTCCATCAGGGGTAAAGGTATTTGGGATGTAAAATACAGCCTCGGGTTGAAATGGAATATTTATCGTATATGAATCAGAACAACCATTCTCAGTAGATGCAGTCAACGTAACCGAATATCCATTAACTGTATTATAAAAAACATGAGTTGCGTTTGAATCGACACTAAAATTACCATCGCCAAAACTCCAAGAATAACTTACCGTATTTTCGCTTGATTGATTAAAGAAATTTATGGTTTGAACTTCACTGCTAAAAATGCTTGGACTAGTTGTAAACAAGGCAGTAGGTAGATTTTCCAAACAAATCGCTTGCGAATCACTTACAACAACATTACAGCCATTATTTAGTGTTCCAGCGGCTGTAATTAGATAGCAGCCAGGATCATTGAATTGATAAGAAAAGGATGGATTTGAAGAAGCTTGAACATTATTTACAAACCATGCAATATTGGTAAAATTCCCATTTGAGGATATCACTCCGCTTGTTGGTATACAACCACTTGGGGCTAAAACTTCAATTTCTACAGTTGGATTAACAATTTCGGTGACAACAAAATTTGCTGAGGTTGACGAACAAATTCCATTACTTACAATTACATTATATACCCCAGCTTGATTCGCTGTGTAAGTATTTAATGTAGCGCCCAAAATATTAGACCCATTCAACTGCCATTGATAGGATACTCCGTTTGTAGCCGATAAAATCAACGTGCCACCAGGACATATTTGATTGCTTCCTGCCAACCCATTTACGACTGGAATGAACACACTAAGTGTAAAAGTGGAAGAAGTATTTGAACACGCTCCATTGTATGCAATAACGGTATAATTTCCAGCTTGAGAAGCTATGAGACTTGAATTTGTTTGTCCAGGAATATCTACCCCGTTTAATTGCCACTGATAAGATGCCCCACCAGTTGCATTCAAAAGAATCGTTTGTCCCGAACAAATGACGTTATTACCTGTTGTTGTGGACACTACAGGATTTTGTGGTACATTAACTGTTACCTGAACTGATTGCGCACAAAACTGGGGGTTAGGAGTAAACGTGTAAGTTGTTGTTTGGGCAGTATTAACAGTAGAGGGATTCCAAGTTCCTACTATGCCTTCGTTTGAAGTTGTAGGCAAAGAAGGAGCACTAGCATTTTGACATACTATTGTAGGAATTCCACTAAACGTTGGAGTTATAGCATTTGAGAGTATAATTACAATTCGTCCATTCTGACCTTGATTTCCGGTATTATCTTGAGAAGAATTACCTCTTCCGCCACCTCCGCCGTACAGACTTTGGTTTAAGTTATCTGTCCAATTTCCTGCCGCAACAGTTGTATTCCCACCTGTTCCTCCACTTGATCCTGCGTTGCTGCTGACACTCACTGCAGTTGTTAATATGTATGACGATCCGCCGCCACCGCCGCCGCTATTGTTTCCTCCTGTTGCTCCGCCTTCTCCGCCATAGTATCCGCTGCCGCCGCCACCGCCGCCATAGGTTTGATTTCCAATATTTTCTGCATCACCACCTAAAAACTGTGCACCATTTACTCCACCTGTACAATTTTGGGGTGCACTTGGTGTGGCTCCACAGCCACCTGCTCCTGTTGCACATCCATCACGATCTCCTCCTCTTGTTCCATTTGCACCCAGTGCACCGCCACCGCCTCCACAATATCTCGTACCATCTCCTCCATTC
>VGML01000010.1 GCA_016866415.1 Bacteroidota bacterium
TTTCCCCTTTCAAAACATTAATAAATTGAGGGAATTCATCTAATTTGAATTTTCGAATGAAGTATCCAATTTTGGTAATTCTCGCATCTCGCATTCCAACAGTTAACTTACCAGATTTGTCGGCATCAAGCTTCATTGACCTAAATTTCAATAAATTAAATGGTTTGCCGTTTATTCCAATTCGTTCCTGTCTATAAAAAACACCTCCTTTTGAGCCAAAACCAATTAACAATGCGATGATTATTCCAAATGGAAGAAAAAGAATTAAAACAATTAGCGAAAAAACAAGATCAAATACCCTCTTCAATTGTGAGATTTTAACGCAAATCTAAACTAAGTATTCGTAATTTCACAAAGAATAAACAGCAATGAATCAATTGAATTTAAATAATCAACTAAAAAACCAAGATTTCGTGGCTAAAACGATTTCGCAAATCGAAAAAGATTTTGGTCGATGCAATCTAGAAATTCACCTTGCAAATTTAAGTGATCGAGACTCATTAGAAAATGGAATTTTAAGCCTCATTCAAAATTTATCTTCTGACAAACTCCAACAATTAATGTACATCATTGACATTCAAGAAAATGACTATTCGAAACTATTAAGAACGGAATTCTTTCACCGAGCTCTTGCTGAAAAAATTCTTAGACGTGAAGCACTGAAGGTGTTTTTACGAGAGAATTTATCAATTTAACTCCCTTAAAAAAATCAATTTCGGAAAAAAAGTCTATTTCTAGCCCGATTTCATGTTCATTTCTTGTTTGAATTATTATTTTTGTAACAAATAAAATTTTTATGAATTTCATTGTTTCCAGTACCACTTTATTACGTCACCTTCAAAGTATCTCGGGCGTTTTAAACACAAGCAACAACCTGCCAATTTTGGATAATTTCCTCTTCGAAATTGAAAATGGACAATTAAAGGTTTCTGCTTCTGACCTGGAAACAACTATGATTACAACGTTAGAAGTTCAATCAGAAGAAAACGGAAAAATTGCCGTTCCTGCAAAAATGCTTTTGGATATGTTGAAAAACCTTCCTGAGCAACCTTGTACGTTTTTAGTTAAAGAGAACTTTCAAATTGAAATGGCATACGATAATGGAAAATTGAGAACACCTGGTTTTGACGGTGACGAATTTCCTAAATTACCAAATATTGAAAATAAAAGTTTCATCAAAATTTCAGGCGACATTCTTTCAAAAGCAATTAACAAAACGCTTTTCGCTACCGGAAACGATGATCTTCGCCCAGTCATGAGTGGTGTATACTGTCATTTTTCTCCTGCTGACATTACCTTCGTGGCAACCGATGCTCACAAACTCGTTCGATATAGAAGAACCGATGCTGCTGCGACGGGAAGTTCGGCTTTCATATTGCCTAAAAAACCATTGAACTTATTGAAATCAAATCTTCGTGGAGATGAAGAAATTCTTTTGGAATACAATGATTCAAATGCAATTTTCACGTTCAATGACATCGTTATTGTTTGTCGCTTAGTTGACGGAAAATATCCAAATTACGAGGCAGTTATTCCGAAAGAAAATCCAAACGTGTTGACAATAGATCGATTACAGTTTTTAGGTTCAATAAAGCGTGTTGCCATTTTCTCTAATAAAACAACGCATCAAATCAAATTGAAATTAGCAGGTTCAGAACTTTCGTTATTCGCCGAGGATGTAGATTTTGCAAACGAGGCAAGTGAACGTCTAACTTGTTACTACGACGGAGATGATATGGAAATTGGATTTAACTCACGGTTTCTTTTGGAAATGTTAAATAACTTGGATACACCTGAAGTTAAATTGTCGATGAGCGAACCAAGTCGCGCAGGATTACTTACGCCATCCAATAATTCCAACGCAGACGAAGATATCTTGATGCTGGTAATGCCAGTAATGACGCGTTAATTTTTATTTTGGAAGGGAAAATCAACATACGGAATTTATCCCTGAATGAATTATTGGAGCATTTCGTAAATCTCAACGAAAAATCATTTCGGGCAAAACAGGTTTATGAATGGTTATGGAAAAAAAATGCCCATTCATTCGATGAAATGACGAGTCTGGGAAAAGAACTGCGGGAGAAACTCAAGGAATCTTTTTTTATCGATCACATTACGCTCAAAGATCAACAAATTTCAAAAGATAAAACAATCAAATGTGCTTTTGCAGTTGACGATAATAAAATTATGGAAGGTGTTTTAATTCCAACCAGTTCGAGAATGACCGCTTGTATTTCTTCGCAAGTGGGTTGCAGTTTGGCTTGTACATTCTGTGCTACAGGACGATTGAAACTTCTTCGAAATTTGACAGCAGGTGAGATTTTCGATCAAGTGGTTTACCTTAAGCATCAAGCTGAAAGGAAGCACGATACATCCTTGACAAACATCGTTTACATGGGAATGGGCGAACCATTACTTAATTACAAGAACGTATTAAATTCCATTCATTTTATCAGTTCGGAAGAAGGTTTAGGAATGTCGCCAAGGCGCATTACGGTTTCTACTGCAGGAATCGCGAAAATGATTCGCAAACTGGGAGACGATGAAGTTAAGTTTAATTTAGCTCTTTCGCTTCATGCGGCCAATGACGAGAAACGAAATAAAATCATGGAAATCAACGAGTCGAACAACCTTGAAGAACTTTCAGATGCGCTTCGATATTTCCACGAAAAAACAAATTCACGCGTAACTTTTGAATATATCATTTTCAAAGATTTCAATGATTCGATCGAGGACGCTAGAGAACTCGCGCATTTTGCTAAATGTGTACCTTGTAAAATAAACATTATTGAGTACAACCCAATCGAAAATGGAGAATTTCAACAAGCTGAAGCAAGAAAGGTGGAGGAATTTGCTCAATTTTTAGAATCAAAGAATCTGATTGTAAATGTCAGAAGGAGCCGTGGTAAAGACATAGATGCAGCTTGCGGGCAATTGGCTAATAGGAACAAAGCAATCAAACCCGAAGAACGGACTCTAAAGAATTAATTTTTTTCAGTTTAATGCTTTATAGTGAATCATCTAATCAAATGGAAAAAACCTGATTTTGTTCCTTTTTCATAATCCAAACGATAGAAATAAACCCCATCCTCTTCTTCATTGCCATCCATCCCAATTCCTCCGAAAGGAGGTTCATCGTTCTTTTGCAGGTAAATTAAATTTCCCCAACGATTCAAAATTTGCAATGTGAATTCTTGACAAGTTTCAAAGTAGTTTTCAATATCATACACATCGTTGACTTGATCGTTATTAGGCGTGAGCACATTTGGGAAATCAAAATCATCAAATGTCTTCGTTTTAATTATTTCCAACTCCAATTCAGATGGAGGGGAAATGCATCCATTAACCATGACAGTCGCAGAATAGATACCCATGTCAGTGATTTGCACGTTCATCGAATTGGAAATTGAAGTCGAGGAAAAACCATTCATTCCCGTCCAATTGTAGGTGCCTCCTGAAACAGAATCAGCCGAAAATATAAACAAATCACCAGGACACTCTATTGGACTATTTGAGGTTATAACTGGAGAATCAGGAATTGGGAAAACAATTAAATTATAAGTTATTGTCGAATCACAACCTAATGTAGTTTGTAAATAAAATGGATAGGTGCCTGTTGCATTTAAGGTTTGACCTTGGTAAACAAAAATTTCATCCTCACATATTGAGGTATCCCTAAAAATATCGTAAACAGGATTTATGCTGAGCGTCAAGTGAATAATTGAATCACAACCGGCAACTGTTTGAAGAGCTAAATCGTATTGCCCTGCCGTATTCAAATTTTGGTTTCCAAGAGAATAAGTTTCATTTGCACAAATGGCTGTATCAATATAAATATCATAAATCGGATTGACTGTAATCGGTTGAATGAGCGTATCACTATTACAACCATTTAAGGTGAAAAACGCCGAATAATCTCCACTTTGAACGGCTGAAGCATTAGGAATAATCGTATCAAAAGAATTTGTGATAAACCCATTTGGCCCAAACCACGTGCAAAAGGCTCCAGCAAGCGAATCAATGCTCATAATCAACGAATCGGTTTCACAAAGTGGACTTGGAAAAGTAATGATCGGAGTTGGTACTTGATCAGGTTGAGGAACTATTGTAAGAACTGAATCAAGACAGCCATCTGCCGAAAGCATATAAATCGTGTATTGTCCGCTTGTCAAATTAGGAAATGAATCGACCGCTGTGAAGGTTGTTCCATCAATGGAATAAGTTAAGTTGTTTCCAGTTGCATTGACATTTATTGCTCCATCCGAAAAACCGAAACAGCTAGCCGCATTAACAATGGTAGTATCAACAACCGTATGCGGAATTATGGGCGCTTCTAAGTCAAATGTAGGCGTTCCTTGTGGTATTCCGTTAAATGTGGCATTACCTTGAATATTCGTGTAATTTCCATCAAATTTATAATATGCCAACAAACCAGGTTCGGTTGTAGGGTTGGCTAAATTATTCATGTTGTTGGCAATCTGACTTTGTGTTCTTGCAACGTTCCAAATTCTAACCTCATCAGCCAACCCACGGTAGTGATCAGTCAACGGACTTCCAGATCTTGTTCCAATTGCACTTACAAAATCATTTGTAACGATTGTTCCAGTATGCGCACTATCCGCAACCAAGCAACCGTTGATATATAATTTAATTGAACTTCCATCGTAGGTTGCGGCAACGTGGTACCATACATTATTCACGACCGGAATAGGGCTCATTACCACCTTAAAACCACCACTCGTCGTTATTTGAAAATTATTAGGTCTAAGAAGATAATTGACATTGCTCGGATCAACATGCTTAGAAACAATGTTTTGAATATTTCCGTTAGCAACCCTTTTGTATAATGCTTCAACTGTTATTTGCGAACCTGAAACATCTAAATCACCAATTGCAACCCATCTTTGATTGGGTGCAGGGGCTGTATTTAGTGAGTTTTGACCAAATACTGAATAAGTAAAAAATAAAAAAAAGAAACGAAAGAAATAAGACATTTACAAAAGTAAGTATGTTCGACTTACTTATGACTTAGATTTCACTAAAAAAGTTGCTCTTTGAATTAATTAACGAACTATGTGAATAAAGCCAGATTTTGTTTTATCCTCATAGGACAACTTGTAAAAATAAATTCCATCCGTAAGGTCAGAATCAGAAGTCGATTTTCCTGAAAAAGGAATCGACGAAATATTTTGTTCGTAAACAACTTGTCCCCAACGGTTGTAAATCAGTAAGTTGTATTCCTGACATGTTTTGTAAAAGCCATTTATATCCAATGAATCATTCACTCCGTCGCCATTCGGTGTAATTACATTTGGGAAATCATAGTCATCAAAATCGTAGATATTTATTATCGATACAGAGGTATAAGCAGGAGAAGAAAAGCAACCATTTAATTCTGCTATTACGGCGTAATCACCCATATCTTCTATTTCAACTTCAAAACTAACCGTTGCACTTTGCGACGAAAAATTTTGAGGACCACTCCAATCAAATTGAGAGTTAGGAGTTGATGAAGCACTCAGAGTAACGATGTCTCCTGGGCACTCAACAGGTCCATTATTTGAAATTATTGGTAGAGAAGGCAATGGATTGACCAACAAATTAAGATTAACAATCGAATCGCAGCCGTTCACCGTTTGCAAGGTTTGGCTATACAAACCAGTAGTCGAAAGTGTTTGCCCAAAAAAGTTTACGGATTGACCTTGGCAAATGGTCGCATTTTGCGTTGCGGTGATGACAGGATTAACAACTAAGGTTAAATTTACGATTGAGTCACAACCGGCTATTGTTTGAAGTGTTTGACTGTATTGTCCAGATTGGGTCAAATTTTGACTTCCAAAGGTAAATGAGCCTCCAGCACAAATGGATTCATTCAATTGAGTTACAGGTGCAGGATTAACAGTCAAATTTAACGTTACCACTGAGTCGCAACCTGTTTGAGAGGAAAGTGTTACAGGAAAACTTCCTGCGCTTGAAAAGTTTTGACCATTAAACGCAAAACTACTTCCTTGACAAATACTTTGGTTAACTGTAGAACTTAGGTTTGGGTTTACTGAAAGTGTTAATTGGTTGTTAGTTTGACACCCTTGAGCATCCGTAGTCATGACAGTATATACCCCTGGATTCGAATACGTCTGACCTTGAAATGAATAAGATTGCCCTGAGCAAATTGCAGCAGATGTTGGAACAAGTGGAACGGGATTTACGGTAACGATAACATCATCACCATCAGGACATGAATTAGGCAAGGCCGTAAGTGTAGTTTGTAAATTATACGTTTGAGTAATTGCACTTCCTGTGTTATTTGTCAGTGTAACTGTCGGATTTGATATGGTAGTTGAACTCAAGTTAGAACCCGTCCAATTGTATGTATAGGTCGCATTTGTAGCTGCTCCGAGTTGAGCAGTACCACCACTACAAATCGTTACATCAGCCCCCGCATTCGCCGTGGCAATATCGGCATATATTCGAACGTTTTTAATTGAATGCTTATCCGTGGAACCACCCGTGCTTGCTGTAAATCCCATATATCCGACAAAACTTGCATTGTAATTTCCGGTGAGGTACAAGGTGTTATTGACATAAACAGAAATCAATCCACTGTTATATTCCACACGGCATGTTTGGTAGTTTGATGACCTCAAAAAATTCATTCCAGTTGCTCGATTTATCATTCCAGCTCCACATTCATTGTATCCTGCTCCTTGATAAATTTGAATTTCAGGATTTGCTCCACAACCATTATCGTAGGTGTCTAAAATAACAAAAACTCCATTTGAAGCTGCTGGAATTCCAACTCCACCACCATTTACAAAGCCTGTTGGTGGTACATCCAAAAAACAAAAAGCGATTCCATCTGCGGCACTTCCTTCCCACATGCGAAAGTCAAATTCTACTTTCCATTGGTAACAGGTAGTTAAGTCAATTGATTCGTTGTAAAAAATGCCTCCACTTGAATTATTTACCGCATTTGTTAAAATTATTTCATCTGAAAAATTATCCCCATCTCCACCCGTATCACCGGCATAAGTTGCGCCTGTAAAATTCCATCCAGTTGTATTTACTACAGGGGAACCTGTTAATTCCGCGAAAATTAAAGTTTGTGCTTGAATTGATTGCAAGCTGAATAGAAGAATTAAAAGTAAAAGATTGATTTTCATCATCTATTAAAAGTTAAAATGTAAATTTCTGAAAATAATTTCATCAAAACAACTATTTAATAAAAGTTTAAACATACTTTTATTATACATCTTTTGTAATTGAAAGATTAGTCCTCTAAGTGTATTTACATATTTTCAATCGGAGATTTACTTAAATGAAACCAAGTTTTGTTTGGTATTTTTTAGTCGTGTAAAGCAATTAATGCTGGGAAACAGGTATACTAGAACGAAATTTGTTTCATCAAAATCAAACAAGATGAAAGCAGTTAACAATTTGACAAAAAATCTGAACAAGCAACTATTAAAATACTACGTTTCGAAATATGAAACTTTTGAAACTTCCTCATTGGAAGAGAAAGAATTCTTGGTGATGCAAGCGCAATCAAAGATATACAATGTGGAATTTTATCTTTATGCTCTATTATCTATCGCGGCAGTTACGCTTTCACTGAGATTGTTAATTCTCTATTCATTTTAGTAATTTTTATTCTTTGATACATCGAACAGAAAATCCATTTGCTTTAACAGCATTGACACGAATCAAAAAGTCATATTTAAAATTGAGATTACAACAAGATACATCTTTCGATTTTGCCCCACTCAGTATCCACCAATATCCATTTTGACCTTTGAAATAAAACTTCCCGTTATTATCTCTGTATCCACCTGGGAGGCCATTTAACTGACTTTCATTCGTCCCATTTCCTTCCGCTTCCCATTCTTTGGTGCTTTTCATTTTTTCTCCAGGAGTTTTCCCCAATTTAGTCTCGAGTATTTTCCAATCTGACGCATTTGGAATTCGCCAACCTTCTGGAGCCAGTCCCCTCGGATCAATTAAAGCATAATAGTTGTACATTTTTCCATACTTCGCTCCATTTTGTTTATCACTTTCATAGTAACACCAAGCAGGCTTTTTACTTTTTCCAGCTTTATTCCACTCCTCTGTCTTTTCAGCCTCAGGAATAGTTTCTCCATTTCTAAATTTGGTAACTTCTAAATTTTCAATCATCCAGGTTTGGGAGCCAATTTTTACTTTTTTGTAATTATCACGTAATGGCTTCTTTCTCGGAGAATCTTTATTTTCTGAACAACCGTAAAACGAAAGTGTAAGAATAGAAAATAACGTAAAACCAATCACCTTTTTCCTTGGATTGTTATTTTTAAATATCTTAAATATTTTGGCTAACAAATTATTTGATTTTTTTTTGTTCTGGAAATTTCATTCTATAGAAGGTGTCAACGTTTCCACTGGCAATATTGCTCAACCTTTTCGATAACAATTTTCTTTTCAATGAAGATAGGTGATCTGTGAATAATATACCTTCAATATGATCATATTCGTGCTGAATAATCCGAGCAGCATATCCCGAATAACTTTCCTCATGAAAATTCCAATTTTCATCGAAGTACGTGATTACCAAATTCTCTTTTCTGTATACATTTTCTCTAATCTTAGGGATGGAAAGACATCCCTCTTCAAAGGCCCATTTCTCTCCTGATTCTTCCTCTATAATTGGGTTAATGAACACTTTTTTGAAATTTTCAATTCCTTCTGCACGTGGATCATACTCCTCTCCTTCTTCCAACTCCGCGAATGGACTGCCATCTACAACGAATAATCGAATACTTTTTCCAATCTGAGGGGCGGCCAAGCCAACGCCTTTCGCATTATACATCGTTTCAAACATATTAGCGATGAGTTCATTCAATTCAGGGTAATCTTTTTCAATTTCTTCCGCTTCCTTTTTTAAAACAGAATCCCCGTATGCAATTATTGGTAATATCATAATGTTGCAAAATTAATTATTTGCAATTCACGTTATTCAAAGTTTCAAGATAATCTTGTAATATAATTGCAGCACTTACCTTGTCGATTAATCCTTTATCTTTTAATTGCTTTTTCTTACCAGCTTTGTGAATAGCCTTCATAGATTCAGCAGAACTATATCGTTCGTCTTGCAAAACAACGGAAACAGTAATAAAGTTCTTCTCTAGTTCAGACTTTAAGATTCGAACATTTTCGGTAATGTGACTATCAGAACCATCCAAACGAGTCGGATACCCCAAAACAAGTGTCGAAATATTTTCTTTGGCAATTAAATCCGATAAAAATTGCATCAGTTTCGTTGAATCCACAACTGTTAATGGAGAAGCAATAATGCATAAATCATCCGTAATTGCGATTCCTGTTCGCTTTAATCCAAAATCAATACCTATTGCCTTTGCCATAAACAAATCTAAGAAGAAATAAGAGAGGTCGGATTTTTTGAAAACGCTAAATTTGTACAAATTATCATCTAAATGAAGTTTATTGTCGGAATACTTTTTCTGGGTTTTCTAATTTCTTGTGACCAAAACAAACAAGAAAAATCTCAAACTTCTCACAGTTTGAAAGAGGTAAAACCGATGTTTGAGAACGAAATCATTTTTGAAAATGAAATCAAAGACATCGAAACTAATGAAAATCTCGTTGAAGTCACGAGCTTGGAATATTTAAGAGATAATGGTGAAACCTATGTTGTAAAAGGGTTGGTTGATACTAAAAAAGAAAATCAAGAAATGACATTGAAAAAACTGATTTTCAAAAAAATAGTTGGGAATGGTAATGAAACGAACTGCACTTTTTACTACAAAGGAACTAGGAAATTTGTGAGTATAAATGAAGAAACCTATTTAAAAAACGAAGAATTAATAAAAGTGATAACAAAAAGTTACTATGACGATTCGAACAAAGTGTTTTTCTCAAAAAAACGAACAAGCAAAGCGGAAAGTACAGACACTTGCAGGTATAAAAAATGTGATCTAATTGATCATAACGAAAATTTAGCACTCAAAATAATTAATCAAGAAGGTGACTTTCAAACAAAGTTTCAGGGATTCACAGAGCTTGATGGAAGGTTATTCTTTATTTTAGGAACTGAGCATTACACCTCAACCATTTTGTTTTCAGAGTATAACCAAACTCTTTCAATTTTAAAAAAGAACGAAAAAAAATACCTTGGCAAAAAACTTATTGTCGACTTTTCTGTTGAATCGGATGCCTATGGTTTTACTTTTCAAGTAATGAAGAATGTTCAAATTGCAAAGTAAAGTGAACTTCTTGCTCATTGAATCAAACCTTTCAACACATTAATTAAAACTCTTTTTATTCTCTTCCGTACATTTAAACTATGAAAAAAATTATTTTCCAACTGATAATTATACTTTGTCCTCTCAGTTCGCTTGTATTCGGACAACAAATGAAAATAACTGGAACTGTTTTCGATACCAGCGGAACTCAAAAAATAAAAGAAGTTATTGTAATGGCTGTTCGAATGAAGGATTCCTTACTCCTAAAAAATACGAGAACTAAGGAAGACGGGACATTCGAACTATCCAATTTTTCCATAGATACATTTACATTAATCATAGAGCATCCTCTTTTTGAGCCAAAAACCTATTATATTTTTGGAAATAAGGAGAACTTCGAGATTAATATTCCGAAAATAACGCTTTCCGAAAAATCGAAGGAACTTAATGAAGTTGTCATTTTTGCCAATAAAAACCCCATTTATTACCGCGGCGATACGCTGGTATATGTCGCCGATTCATTCAAGGTTGGTGAAAATGCCGTTGTAGAAGATTTATTAAAAAAACTACCCGGAATCAAAGTTGATGAAAACGGACAAATAACTTCTCAAGGGAAGCAAATTAGTCAAGTATTGGTTGATGGTGATGAATTTTTTGGTGCCGATCCAACCATTGCAACGAGAAATTTAGGTGCAAAGGGAGTCGAATCAGTTCAGATATATGAGAAAGAAAAAGAAAACGCGAAAGCCGGAGAAGATGACAAAATTCAGGTATTGGATTTAAAACTAAAAGAAGATGCCAAGAAAGGCTATTTCGGAAAAGTTTCGGGGGCAACTGATTTCGGTTTATCTGCAGATAATCCATTGTATGAAACCGAATTACTTGCTAATAAATTCAAAGGAAAACAAAAAATATCAGTCTTTCTGCTCGGTTCTAACACCCCCAAATCCAATTTCAAATGGGGCGACATGAACAAGTTTGGTTTGGAGAACGAACGAAATAGCTCCGGAATGAACGATTGGAATCAACGAAATACCAACAACACAAGTGGAATTCCAAAAACCTTGAAAGCTGGTGTTTATTACACAGATAAAATTGGTAAAACAGGAAAAATTGGATTTAATTATGCCTACTACAACAACGAACTCGTGGCAGCTGGATCGAGCTATTCCCAATATTTCTTGACCGACACCACCTATTTCACAAAAGACTCAAGTAATAACATTTCTAGAAACGAATCGCATAGACTTAATTTCAACTATTCGGTGAATTTAGATTCGTTAACCTTCTTGGAATTTAAGCCTAATTTGAATTTTGATGGGGCAGCCACTGATAATACAAGTATTTCTGAATTTATTGGCGAAACACAATTGAGGTCGCTCGCAACAAATATCCGAAATACCAATGATTCAAAAGGAATAACTAGTAATTCAGAGGCATTGATCAGAAGAAAATTCAAAAAACCGAAGCGCGAAGTTGAGTTGAAGTACTTATTAAGTTACTCAAACAACGATACGCAAGGAAAACTTTACAACAATTCATTTTTTACTGATACTAACTACACGGATATTCAGTTTGAGCAAGAGAAGACAAATAAAAATTCCTCTGTTAATCATTTTACAACCTTAACGTATACAGAGCCATTGACCAAAAAAATCAAACTTCAATTGGAATATTTGTATGAATTTGGCGATGTAAAACAAGACAAGAGAACGTACGATTTTGACCCAACATCACAAATGTTTTCAGTAGAAAATTCTTTTCTATCAAACAATTTCGACAACATCCGTCAACAACACAGAGGAACAGTAGTAGGAATTTATGAGAATGCAAAACATACCTTGACCGGTGGATTTGGGATCCGAAATATCGCAATCGAAAACAGAAATTTAATTTTGGATTCCGTGATTCCTCAAAACATTAACAATTTCCTTCCACAGTTCAGCTATCAATTTAAACCAAGCATTAGCAAACGATTCAGCTTATTCTACACCACAAACTCGCAACAGCCTGGAATCAATGATTTACAACCTGTGCCTGATAATACGAATCCAAACCGAATTCAAAAAGGAAATCCAGATCTGAAACCAAATTATATCCATAACCTGAAAATAAATTTCAATACTTGGTCGGCGTTATCGGGAAGGTATATTTGGAGCGGAATAAATGCGACATACACGGACAATGCTTTCGGAAATTCATCTTCATTTGACCAATATGGCCGAACTGTTTCTCAAACGGTTAATGTAAACGGGAATGCGTTTGCAAATCTCTTCGCTGGAGCCGGGTTACCCTTATTTAATCGAAAAATTGAAATTTCACCAAATGTAAATGCATCATACATGCGTTACACAAATTTCATAAACGACGCGGAGAACATTACACAAAATCGAACTGTCGCGGGAGGTCTAGAAGTTGAGTTAAAACTTGACTCGTTGCAAATTAGTATTTCGAATGATTACAGCTACACGGATCCGGTAAGTTCACTTGCGTCGGCTTCTAACACTCCGTTTTCGATGCAAACCTATAAATTCGATGTCGAATGGCAGTTGCCTTTTCATTTCAAAATCAAAACGGATGGTAAATACATCATTAACTCCCAAAGAACAAGTGGATTTAATCGAAACATCTTTGTAGTTAACGCAGAATTGATTCGAACCTTCCTTCCAACTGAGAATTTAATAATCGCATTGTCCGGAAATGACTTACTGAAGCAAAACTTGAATTTGCAAAGACAAATCAATGGAAATATCATTACTGACAATTATACGAACATCATTACGCGTTATTTTTTACTTCGTGTTACCTATAAGTTTAACAATAATAAATCGAAAGAAGATGAGTGGAAAGGTTGGTATTAAATTGATTTTAATGATTTTGGTGCTGTCAATTCAAGGAATTGGCCGCTCGCAATATGTTCATAGTGGTAAAATAACATTTGAACGAAGAACTAACCTCGAGAAGCGCTACAACGATCCGCGAATGAGGCGAATGATTAATGAAAATAATAAAATTCGAAATGAAGGATTTTATTTGTTTTTCAATGACACATCCTCCGTATTTAAAGGCATTCCTAACGAAAAAACAGATGAAATGTCTTGGATGACAGCGAAAAATGCTTACTATCAAAATCTAAACTCAGGAAAACAATTGACTGTTTTAAATTTATTTGGACAAAGTCTCTTCATTCAAGATTCGCTTCCTGAACGTAAATGGAAAATAACAGATAGTAAACGAACGATTAGTGGTTATGAATGTCGAAAGGCGATCTATCAGAAAAACGATAGCACAAGACTTTATGCATGGTATACCTCAGCGCTAGTTCCAAGTGTTGGTCCTGAGGGATTTTGTGGTTTACCTGGAACAATTCTTGGACTTGCTACTGAAGACGGGGGAATCATTTATTTTGCAAAGAAAATTGAGTTCGTTTCGCCAAGTAAGGAAGAAATTATGTTAGACGCAGGAAAGAACAAAACATTCACCTTAAAAGAGCTAAGGCAAAAAATTGAAAAAGACTATGGTAATACGCCATGGGGAAAACGAATGTTCGATGATTTATTCCGCTGGCTTTGATTGAACGTTATTCGTAAAGTCTAACTTTTAAAACGAAATCCTTAAATTTGTTGTCTTCCCAACCTAATTGGGGTAAAACGTATGTGGCATCGTATAGCTAATTTCATCCTGCGAAATCGGTTTTTTGTTCTCGGAACAATTACTCTTTTAACCGTATTTCTTGGTTATTATGCCCTGAATGAACTAAAGCTCGATAACAAGTACGGAACAATTCTCCCAAAAGACTCCAAAGCTACTGAAGAATACAAAAAATTCAAGAAACATTTTGGTGAAGATGGCGGAATGTTAGTTCTAGCCATTCAAACTGATTCACTTTACACGGAGAGAAACTTTCTGAAATGGAAAGAGTTAGGTGATTCCATCTTACAAATGGGTGGCGTGTTATCCGTTTTATCAGAGGCTACGCTCTTTTCTATCAAACGAAATCCAATTGATTACCGATTCGAAATTCGAAGGGTTTTTTCAGATGTTTCATACAAGGAGAAAACGATTGAGCGTATTCAAAAAGAAATTAAGCAAAACCCGATTTACGATGGGTTGCTCTATAACAAAGAGAAAAACGTTTCGCTGATGCTAATTCAACTCGATGAAAATTACCTCTCGGATCGAGTAAGATCAAAAGTAGTTTTGGATATAGAAAAATTGGCAACAAGTTACTCCAAAGAATTTCAACGCTTTCATTTTGCTGGATTACCTCATTTGCGGGTT
Source organism: Bacteroidota bacterium (assembly GCA_016866415.1). Lineage (GTDB taxonomy): Bacteria > Bacteroidota > Bacteroidia > Flavobacteriales_D > Crocinitomicaceae > UBA952. Next base: position 14,514 of record VGML01000010.1, read on the forward strand.
GTAATTTCTAACCGAATTCAAAACGAAATGTATTGGTTTATTGGACTTTCGTTGCTAGTAACATCTGCGTTGATCTATTTCTTTTTCAGAACACTTAAAGCAATATTAATATGTAATATCGTCGTTTTTATTTCTGTGGTTTGGTCCATGGGAAGCATTGCATTTGTGGGATACAAGCTTTCAATATTAATGGCCTTGATTCCTCCATTGATGATTGTCATTGGAGTTCCAAACTGCATTTATTTATTAACTAAATTCCATCAAGAGGTTAAGCTGCATGGAAATAAAGTCAAGGCTCTTTCCCAGGTAATTCAAAAAATCGGAACGGCCATGTTTCTAACCAATTTCACCACCGCTATTGGATTCATTACGTTCTCTTTTACGAATTCTGAAAAACTAGTCGAATTTGGTTTTGCTGCCAGTTTTAACGTTATGATGACTTTTGTATTGTCATTATGTTTACTGCCAATTTTCGAATCTTTTTCACGTCCACCGAAAAAACAGCATTTACGTCACTTAGACCGTGATTTCTCCAAAGGAATTATCAATTTTGTTCTAAACGTAACACAGAAATACCGCTATATCGTTTATGGTGTTCTTGCTATTTTGGTGGTTTTTAGTATAACCGGAATTGGTAAAATACAAGTGACTGGTAATTTAACGGACGACTTACCCAAAAACGACCCAATTGTAAAAGATCTAAATTTCATTCAATCAAATTTTGGCGGCGCGGTTCCGTTTGAGATAATTATTCATTACAAGGATAAAAATCTAATAGACAGTATTCCAACACTTGAAAAATTAGAGGACATACAACGTTTTTTAGCGACAGATAAAAATTTCTCAAAATCATTCTCTTATGTTGATTATATGAAGGAAATTAACTTCATTTTTCACGGCAATAACCCAGAATATTACAGATTGATCACCGAAGAGGAAAAGAAACAAATGAGGAGCTTTATCAATTATTTCAACATTGTAAATGGCGATGGTGGTGGTCTTTCTTTGAGAGAATTGGTTGATAGGAATGGTAAAATATTCCGAATTAGATGTCAAATGAAAGACTTAGGTTCTTATGAGGTTCTTAGCCACGTTGAGAAACTAAAACCAAAAATTCAAGAAATTATTGATCCAAGTAAAAAGAAATTTGTTGTTTCTCTAACAGGGACCTCCGTAATTGGCTCAGAGGGAACGAATTATTTAGTCAATAACCTCATTTCGAGTATCTTATACGCTATTGCCTCAATTGCAATCTTGATGCTCATACTTTTCAGATCTTGGCAAATGGTCGTAATTTCAATGATTCCAAATTTGTTTCCGTTGCTTTTTACAGCTGGGATTATGGGCTACTTCAATATTCCACTGAAACCATCCACCCTACTCGTTTTCAGTATCGCATTCGGAATTACAGTTGATAATACAATTCACTTCCTGTCGAAATATCGTCACGAACTCAAACATAAGGATTGGGACATTAAAACATGTGTTTTGGTCGCTATAAAAGAATCAGGGTTGGGAATGTTTTACACTTCTGTAGTTTTATTCTGCGGTTTTTCTGTTTTCGCATTCTCACAATTTGGAGGAACACAGGCATTGGGATTGCTTATTTCAATTACTTTGTTTATTGGAATGCTTACCAATATGATCGTTCTTCCTACAACCTTATTATCTTTGAGTAAGTTTGTGAGTACCAAGAAATTCGAGGAACCTTATTTTGAAGCTTTCAACGAGGAAGATGAGGATGAAAATCAAACCGAAACGAATAAATAATTAAACTTTTATGAAAGGAATTATCTTAGCCGGGGGATCTGGCACACGCCTTCACCCTCTAACATTGGCAGTAAGTAAGCAATTGATGCCGGTTTACGATAAACCCATGATATATTATCCTTTATCAATTTTAATGAGTGCTGGAATACGTGATATTTTAATTATCTCAACTCCACATGATTTACCACACTTCAAAAAACTATTGGGAACTGGTAATAATCTGGGTTGTAAATTTCAATATGCAGTGCAAGAAGTTCCGAATGGTTTAGCACAAGCTTTTGTTATTGGAGAAAAATTCATCGGAAAGGACAAAGTTGCACTCATTTTAGGTGATAATATTTTCTACGGCGTTGGAATGGATGCCTTGTTAAAGGAGAATAATGATCCGACTGGCGGGGTTGTTTATGCATATCATGTCAGTGACCCAGAACGATACGGTGTGGTGGAATTCGACAAGGATATGAAAGCCATCTCCATTGAAGAAAAACCGAAAAAACCAAAATCAAATTATGCTGTCCCCGGCCTTTATTTTTATGAAAACTCGGTTGTAGAAATAGCAAAAAACCTAAAACCATCAGCCCGTGGAGAATATGAAATTACAGATGTAAATGCTGAATATTTGAAACGAAATCAATTGAAAGTAGCTGTTTTGGATCGTGGAACCGCTTGGCTTGATACGGGAACATTCACCTCATTAATGCAAGCCGGTCAATTCGTGCAAGTTATCGAGGAAAGACAAGGTTTAAAAATCGGGTGTATTGAGGAAGTCGCTTACCGAAATGGGTTCATAAACAAAGAAGAACTAAAACAAATCGCTGAACCACTTGTTAAAAGTGGCTATGGTTCTTACTTACTTAATTTGATCAAACGGAAATGACATCTTTGGAGGGATTTATCAATCAAATTGAAAAAGAAATTTCATCTTTCTCACTGCCTGAAGAGCCAAAAAATCTGTATGACCCCTTGCGTTATTTTTTCCATTTAGGTGGTAAACGATTGAGACCTGTTTTAACTTTGATGACCGGAGCAAATTTTGGCGCTAAGGGAACAAATGCACTTCATGGAGCCTTGGCTATAGAGTTATTTCATAACTTTTCACTTATTCACGATGACATCATGGATGAAGCTCCTTTTCGTCGAGGGAAAGAAACAGTTCACACGAAATGGAATAATCACATTGCGATTTTATCGGGAGATGTTTTATTTGTAAAAGCATACGAATCTTTAGCAAAGTGTGAAGCTAAATACCTTCCTGACTTACTAAATTTATTTAATAAAACAGCCGCTGAAGTTTGTGAGGGGCAACAAATGGACATGGACTTTGAGTCTCGAGAATGCGTATCAGAAGAGGAGTACATTGAAATGATTCGCTTAAAAACGAGTGTTTTATTGGGTTGCGCTATCCAATTTGGCGGTATCGTTTCAGACTTAGACGCAAAGATGCAACAAGCCTTGTACGATTTTGGTCAATATATTGGAATCGCTTTCCAAATAAAAGATGATCTTTTGGATTTATATGGTGAAAGTGCAAAAGTTGGAAAACAAATTGGTGGAGATGTCTTGAGTGATAAAAAGACGCTTTTAAGCATAAAGGCGAAAGAGTTGGATTGTGATATGCAAACATTAGCTAAAATAACTGATAAAGAACAGAGAATAGTAACAGCACAAGAAATGTTTGAAGAATCTGGCGCGAAAAATATGGTCGAAAATGCAATGAGAACCTATTTTAATCGTGCTATTTCATCTTTAGAATTGTTTCCTGCAGATCATAAGAAACTGTACAATGAGTTTGCTGAATATTTAATAAATAGATCACATTAATTTGGTAAATTAAAAGAAAGCAAAATTCAGTTGGTTTTTAAAAAAATATCAGTAATTTCGTAAACTTAAAATTAAAAAATATGAAAAAGATTTACGTTTGTTTAGTAGGATTACTTGCTGCAGGAACGGTGATGGCGCAAAAAAATTCGCCAGTTGTTAACGGCAAGAAGAATCCATTTATCGGTGAGAAAGCACCAAAAGGTGTTTTTGCACAGCCTAAAGGAATAACTTTATGGCAAAATGATTTTTCCGTTCAAACTGATTGGGCTACAGGAAATGCAGGTAGCACAGGAACACCTCCTCACTCAGCAGGTGATTGGACTATCACAACCAATGCAAGTGCTGCTCCAGTTGCAGCTTTGAATCCAGCTGCTTTTACGTCTGTTGCAAATGGGTATGCCATCATCGATTCAGATGCTGAAGGTCAATCAGCTACTCAAAACGCTTGGATATATTACACTGGAACGATTGATTTGTCTGCAACAGGTCCAAATGGTGATCAACCATTTGTTGTAATTAACTTCCAACAAACACACAGAAGATATGCTGAATCTACCTATGTAATTTACAGCTTAGACGGGGGTGCAACTTGGCAAGAAGTTGAAGTGAATGCAACCCAGACACAAAATACAAACACATCTAATCCAAGTACGGTTCAAGTAAATATGTCTAACCAAATTGGTGGTCAAGCTAACGTTAAAATTGGATTTAAATACACAGGAAACTACGATTGGTTCTGGGCAGTTGATGATGTGAAATTGATGACTCCAGATGATTATGATCTAGAAATGACAGGTGCTCATTGGGGATCAACTGGATCTTGGGATGTAAGATTACCATATTACCAAATCCCACTTGCGCAGCTAACTACAATCGATATTGGAGGTATTGTATCTAATTTAGGTGCTTTGGATCAAACTGATGTTGTTTTTACAGCTTCATTAACTGCTGGTGGTGCTATTGGAACTTCTGCTCCAAGTACAGTTGTTGCTGGTTCCGCAGACACGTTGGATATAACAACTCCGTTGACACCTCCTGCGACAGTTGCTAATCATGTTGTAAATTTAGCTGCATCATCAGGTGCAACTGATGCTGCTCCAACAAACAATGCTATTACAAATGCTGCAACTATTTCAGTTAACAACTACATTTATGCTCGTGACAAAGGAACATTGGCCTCGGGTTCATATAACCAAGGACAAGGTTTTGAGGTGGGTAATATTTTTGATATTTATGCAGCAGCTACATTAAAAGGAATTGATGTTGTTATTCATCCACAAGCAGTTGCTGGAGCAGAGATGTATGTTAAACTATATTCGATTAATCCAACAGGTGATTTTGTTTTCGTTGATGAATCAACACCATATGCATTAACAACTGCTAACTTAGGTCAAAAAATTACATTAGCACTTAGTGGTCCAGTTCAACTTAATGCTAACGAGTCTTATTTAATTGTTGCTGGTTCTAATGGAGATGGTGGAGCTACGGATGACCTAATCGTTGGTACAGCAGGGGTTTCAGAAGCACTAACTTCTTTTTACTATGATATGACAAACACAACATGGTACTATACAACTTCTACCCCAATGGTTAGAATGAACTTCGATCCAATTGTATCAGTAAACGAAGTTGAAAACACATTTGGTTTAAGTGTGTACCCTAATCCAGCAAATGAAGTAATTAATATTTCATTAAACAAATCAACAAATGCTACAATTTCAGTGGTTGACGTTGCTGGTAAAGTGGTTAAGACTTCTTCTATCAATGGATTGACATCTTCTATCAATGCATCCGATTTGACAAATGGAGTTTACTATGTAACAATTACAGATGGAACTTCAGTTGCAACTGAAAAAGTTGTGATTAAGAAATAAATAATCGATAACATTATTAAAAGGGTCGGAAATTTCGACCCTTTTTTTATATATTTGAAAAACTAAATAATAATTATGAAAAAAATCTACATTTCAATTACATTTCTTTCAATTTGTCTTTCAAATGTTTATGGTCAGTTACCAACCAAATCAATTGAAACAAAACAGAAATATGTTTCATTTGACTCCTCTGTCAAACCAGCTAAAAATCCGGTCCCAAAAGGAGTCGTGATTTGGTCAAATGATTTTTCCAATTCAACTGATTGGACCTATGACAATACATCCGATCCATTTTTAGATTGGACAATTACGAACAATGCTGATACAATTCCAGTTACGACCTTAAGTCCTGCGGTTTTTACAACCGTAAATAATGGCTATGCATTTATAGATTCAGATGCTCAAGGTACAAACGGAACTCAGAACGCAAATATGACTTTCACAGGGATGATTGATTGCTCTGCTTATTCGAATGTGAGTATCGTGTTTGAACAATCTTATCGTACGTATTTGGATACACGAATAATTCGTATAAGTAATGATGGCGGAACTAGTTGGACAGATTTTGTCGTTACAGACGGTACTGAGCCAACAGCTCAAAACACACCAAATCCAGATGTTTATTCCATCAATATCTCATCAGTTGCCGGTGGAAATGATAGTGTCAAAGTTCAAATCAACTATCAAGGTAATTGGGGTTGGTATTGGGCAATTGACGATATGAAAATTATTGAGACTGATGAATATGACTTAAAACTTCAAAAAACATTATTTGGAACAGATGGGCCATTTGGCGCTAGGTTACAATATTATCAAATTCCGAATAATCAAGTGGCACCGATTAACTTTGGGGGAATTTTGAAAAATATCGGCGTTCAAGATATCTCTGATGCTGGATTCACAGCTGATATTACAGGCACATACAACGGGGTAGCAGGGCCAATTAATTTATTAGCTGAAACCACGGATACTGTTTGGTGCTCCAATACATTTACACCTAATTCTACTAATTCAAATTATTCAATAGCTGTTGCCGCAACAACTAGTTCCACAGAACCTGATGTAACTAATAATAGTTTGCCAAATATTAGTATTTCGGTAAATGATTATATCTATGCACGTGACAATGGTCAAATCTTGGGTGGAATTAGTAATTCTGGTCAAGGTTATGAAGTAGGGCACATTTATGATATTTTTCAATCGGCTACCTTGTATGGAATAGACGCAGTATTGAATTCAAGCTCTGAACCAGGATCAGAAATATTTGCGAAATTATACTCAATTGATCCAACTACAGGTGATTTTGTGTTTGTAGAAGAATCTTCACCATATGTGATTACTCAAGCTGACTTGGGACAAAAAATAAGCCTTCCTTTAGGTAGCCCTATAAATTTAAATGAAAATGAAGCCTATTTAGCAATGATCGGTTCATATGGTGATGGTGGCGCTACAAATGATTTGGTAACTGCATCTTCAGGATCTACCACGCCACAAACAACTTTTTACTATGATTATACAGATCAGACTTGGTATTATACTACCTCAAACGTAATGGTAAGAATGAACTTCGATCCAATTTTATCAATAAATGAAATTGAAAATGCATTTGGATTAAGTGTATATCCTAATCCGGCTAACGAAGTAATCAATGTTTCATTAAACAAATCAACAAATGCTACAATATCAGTTGTTGATGTTGCTGGAAAAGTTGTTAAAACAGCCTCTATCGATGGATTGACATCATCTATCAATGCTACAGATTTGACAAATGGAGTTTACTATGTAACAATTACAGACGGAACTTCAGTTGCTACTGAAATAGTGGTAATTAAGAAATAAGAAATCATTATGATTTTTGAAAAGGGTCGGAATTCCGACCCTTTTTTAATTTATTAAATTTCTATTAATTGGATTAATTAAAAGACTACCTCAAACAGAAAGATAGAACGGTGTCCGTGAACTCTTCAGGAGCCTCAGCATGAACCCAGTGCCCGGAATTTTCGATAGTAACCAACTGTGAGTCTGGAAATAAATTTTCGATAGCTTCAACATCTGAATCCAGAATATAATCAGATTGAGAGCCCCGAATGAAAAGAGTCGGTAATAAAACCTCGATTTCTGGAAGCGCACTTAAAATTTCAGGCATTGATGCTTGTAGCACTTTGAAATTAACCCTCCATGCTAGTTTACCCTTATCTCGCCAATAGAGATTCTTCAGCAGAAATTGCACAACCCCTTTTGATTCGATGAATGAAGATAGAATTCGCTCAGCTCCACTTCGAGCGCTTAACTTGTTCAAATCTATTGAATCAAATGCTTTTAGGATATGTTGGTGATGAAGTGGATACTCCTTAATGCCCATATCCACTACTATAATTTTTTCTAGAAAATCTGGATGAGATTGAGCAAAATACATGGCTACTTTCCCTCCCATGGAATGACCAAGTAAAATAACATCCGAAAGGTGCAATTTTTGGAAAAGTTCATGCAAATCTTCAACCATCAACTGATAGGAAAATTCTTCTGACCATTCGGAATGACCATGATTTCTTAAATCAACAAGAATAACGCGATAATATTCACTAAATTTCTTGGCGTGTGTTTGCCAATTATCAGAGAACCCAAAAAGCCCATGTAAAATAACTAATGGTTTTCCGCTCCCAAGTTCTCTGTAAAATAATTCCATTTACTCAGTAATGAATGAAGATAAAATCCCAATCAAATTCGGCAATTCAAAGGATGTTGCAGACATGTTGACACTGGAATTAGCAGAGGATCCTGAAGGTGAAGATTCAATCTCAGAAATTCCGATTGGATAGACTTTAAATTGGCGGTTATTTATTTTCTCCAACTTACTAACGATTTGGGATTTCGTGATTAATTTATTGTCAAAATGTATTTTAATCGTTTGCTTTTGAGCACCTTCTTCATACTCGATTTCAACACGCGAAACGGCATTTGTTTGAACTAATTCCTTCCGAATTGCACCTCCACATCCCATTTTACAAACCATTCCTTCAACTTCGGCGACTAAAATCTGATTGGAAATTACTTTTACTTTGTTCGCTGCTTTTGGATTTGTTTTTGGAATTTCATTTGAAGAACAAGCGAACAGCGTTATGACAATGACCAAAACTAAAGGACGAGCCGTAAATTTCATTTAGAAAAGTTTTGACAAAATTAATCGGAATGGTGGAAATTTGTAAAAATAAATCATAAGAATCATTAAAACATTGAGCAAATTGATTAAGCTCAGATTACCTAAGAATTTTGTAGAACTTGAAAATAATACTACATTTGAAAAAAATATCAAAATGAGAAAGTCAATTTTTATTTTATTCGTAATTTCTTTAGTTTTTAGTTCATGTAGAAAATACAGCGATGGGCCTGCTTTTTCACTCTTAACTAAAAAAGCTCGTTTATGTAATGATTGGGTTTTATTGACGCAATTAAAAAATGATGATGACGTAACGAACGAAGATGTCACTGTTAAAATGGCAATTGAAAATGATGGGACTTATTCTATTTCATCTACCTACGATGCGCTCGGTCAACTACAAGGAAACTATTCAAACGGAAAATGGACTTTCGGAGACACAAAGGACATTCTTTTTTTCTACGAGAATGTAAATAATCAATACGACGATGAACCTTCTCGCACATTTAAAATTAAAGAATTACGTAATAAACAAATAAAGTTAGTCGAAGAGTTTCCTTCAATTGATTTGTACAATACCTACATTTACGTTCAAGATTAGTTAGACGAATCTTTCGTCAACTTCCATTACGTGCCCGCAATTATCACAAGTTCTCATTTCCTCTGAGCCATAAAACTCTCTGAATCGAGAAATAAAATCGCGTTCAATATTTTCTAATGGGAATTTGTATTCTTGAAGTTTGTGATTACACTTATCACAAAACCACATCAATCCGTCGGTTAAATTTGTTCCTTTTCGAACACGCTCAATAACCAATCCAACAGTATTTGCTCCACGAATTGGTGAATGTGGAATGTTGCCAGGAAGCAAAAATATATCTCCTTCTTTAATTTGAATGTCTCTGGCTTTTCCATTCTCTTGAATACGAACCGTAATATCGCCCTCAATTTGATAAAAAAGCTCTTCACTTTCATTAAAATGATAATCTTTTCGCGCATTTGGACCTCCAACGATCATTACAATAAAATCGCCAGCTTCAACATATAAATTTTTGTTGCTCACTGGCGGTTTTAACAAATCACGATTTTCATCAATCCAAGCTTTCAAATTAAAAGGAAGTAACATACTCATTATTTTTACTAAAGTTAAAAAGAAAAATTCTGTTGGTGTTTAAAGATTAGAATTTAGAATCATTCAATACATTTAAAAGTGAATCAATTTCTTTTTTTGTATTGTAGCTATGAAAACACAATCTGATTCGTTCTTCACCTTTTGGAACCGTGGGAGAAAAGATTGGTTTGGTGTAAATTCCTTCATTGATTAACTTTTTCGAAACTTCAATTACAGCATCTTTTGAACCAAACTGAAAAACTTG